>JAIKXK010000010.1 GCA_024684155.1 Lachnospiraceae bacterium
ATACGATGATGTGATACGCAGCTGGGAGGAGAGACTCTCAGGCTGTAACAAGAAGACTTTGGATCTGGCATCTGCAAAGGCATGGGAAGATGCTGGTAAAAATAACATGATACTTCGCAGTGATATGGCATATGAGCTTGGGGGAGCCAGCAATAAAATGTACGCTTTGGGAAGTACGGTAATTACCGGAACAAAATCTTTGGTTCCACAGGACGAAGTGATATTGGTGGGAAAGGATATTCCGGAAATTTCACAGGATACTTCCTATGCCAGACTTACGGTGGTATATGTAGATGAAGAGGCCATGGGTGAAGGGGATGCTCTTTATTCAGCTATTCGAAATATCGAATATGTGCGCTATCAGATTAGCCCAAAGGGATTTATGATGCGAGTTTCCACCACCCATAACAGAGAAAGTGTTCGTGTTTCCAAAGAAGCCATTGCAGAGGGGCTTACCTTTTCTAATATAGGAAAAGCATTTGTGGATCACTTACATAAGAATCCAAAGGTAAAGTCGGTAAGGGTTTACTTTATTACAGACGCTGAATTTAACTTTGAAAGTTTAGAAAAGGAAGTGCTAAAGGCAGAAGCCATAACAAAGACCATTGACCATGTGTTCAAGGATATGAGTATGGATTGTAATGTCTGCAACTTAAAGCAGGTTTGCGATGAGGTGGAAGGCCTTAGAGAATTACACTTTAAGCAAGCAAAAGAAGCATAACGAAATAAATAATATAGGAATATAAAACACGCCGGAACTATTGATATGTATCTGAAATCTTGGACACATATCATCTCCGGCGTTTTTATTATTTAAACTTTTTTATTCCGTCGTAGCCCTGAACCATAAGTTTTCCGGCATAATCAATTAGTTCTTCCAAAGGAATCTTTCGTCCTTCCATATACCAGGTTCGAAACATGCTTGTAATTCCAACACAGTAAGAACGAACCAGTGCAGGATGTTCAGTAATAACATAGAACTTCTGGAAAAATTCCGAATCCAAAATATCCTGAGATACCTTTGAATAAAAGAAGTAGTAGTCCGGATCACAAAGAAGCTTTCTTTGAATGGGACTGCCTTCATCCATATAGTGATAAAATACGGAAATACATCCGGCAACATCTAAGTGAGTTGCATTGTTGGCTAGAGATGCCAAAAGCTCGTCTACAAATTCCTGTTCAATTTCTTCTACTAAATCGTCTAAAGAAGAATAGTGAAGGTAAAAAGTTTTTCTGTTAATGTCCGCACGTTGAGTCAGTTCAGTAATTGATATCTGAGAAAAATCCTTTTCCATAATAAGATCGTAAAACGCGTCCCGAATACATTTTAAGGTACGCTTTACTCTAAGATCTGAGCTGTCGTGTTTCATAAAGAGACCTCCAAATTATTTATACATATACTTTTTCACACATGTGTATTATATCTCATAAACCGGGTGTTAGGCAACACAAATCTAAGATTTGTGTAAAAATACATACATGGAAAAAATAAAATTTTTATTAATTTTTTAAATTAGGGGTTGCACATTTTTATAATTGGTATACAATATAGTTCACAGTCGAACAGTTCAATTACGAACAAATTGTAGACAATCTAAATAACAAGTAGAGCCATTTAAACAAAAAGCGTGGTGGTATTATGAGCTTAGAAGAAGAAAAGAGAAGCCTTACGGCAGAAAACCACATGTTTGGTGTGGAGATGAAAAATTTTTTTGATAACCTTCAGGAAAGACGAGGAATTGATAAAACCATCCTTAGTCATGGCTGGATTATCGCTTATCTAAACTATGAAACCATAGAAAAAGAATTAGACGTTTATCAAAAAGATATTGAGAAAAAATTTCATATGCCCAGATCTACAGCAACTACTATTTTAAAGAAGTTTGAAAGAGAAGATTTAATTAAGCGAGTATCTGTAGAAACAGATGCCAGACTGAAAAAAATCGAGCTGACAGAAAAGGGTGTAGATTTTTTCCATAACACCATTGTGGATTTTGAAAAAACAGAAAAACAGGCAAAAATGGGAATTACCGAGGAAGAGTTTGACAGTTTTATGGAGACTCTTCGAAAAATGAGAAACAACTTTGAAAAGGAGGAGTGCTAAAAAATGGTAAAGAAATTATTAGCATACGTAAAAGAGTACAAAAAAGATGCCATTTTAACACCCGTATTTATGTTAATGGAAGTAGCTATGGAGATGATTATTCCCCTTATGATGGCTTCTATTATTGATGATGGTGTCAATGCCGGTGACATGAATCATATTTATAAGATGGGTGTTTTGATGATTGTGGCAGCCCTCATAGGTTTGTTTGCAGGAATTGCAGGAGGTCGAACTGGTGCAGTTGCCTCTGCAGGATTTGCAAAGAATCTTCGTCAGGCAGAATTTGAAAAGATTCAAACCTATTCTTTTAAAAATATTGATAAGTTTTCATCTAACAGTTTGATTACAAGATTAACCACAGATGTAACCAACATGCAGAATGCATTTCAGATGATTCTTCGAATTGGAACCAGAGCACCGGCATCTTTAGTGGTTGCCCTTATTATGGCAATAAAGATTAGTCCTAAGCTTTCCATGGTATATGTGGGAGCCTTGATTTTCTTACTTTGCATTATGATTTCCTTGCTTCCTTTCACTCGTAAGATTTTCAAGGAAGTATTTGAAAAATACGATGCCATGAATGAATCCGTACAGGAAAACGTTTCAGCAGTTCGTGTAGTTAAGGCATATGTTCGAGAAAAATACGAAACAGAAAAATTCCACACCGCTTCTAACAACATTTATAAGATGTTTGTAAAAGCGGAAAAGATTATGGTTTCTGTTATGCCAATCATGATGGGTACAGTTTATGCATGTATTCTTTTAATTAGCTGGTTTGGTGCAAAAGAAATTGTAGCTGGTGGTCTTACTACAGGTGCATTAATGAGTTTACTTACCTATTGTATGAATATCTTAATGAGCCTTATGATGCTTGCCATGATCGTAGTAATGGTAACCATGTCTGTTGCATCTGCAGATCGTATTTTGGAAGTGTTAGATGAAACTCCTGATATTTCAAATAAACAGGATGCTTATTATGAAGTGGCAGATGGAAGCATTTCTTTTGAACATGTAAATTTCGGTTATCACAAACATGCAGAAGACTATGTGCTTTCTGATATTAACTTAGATATTAAAGCTGGAGAAACCATTGGTATTATTGGTGGAACCGGTTCTGCAAAAACATCCCTTGTAAATTTAATTTCACGACTTTATGACGTAAATGAAGGTTGTGTAAAGGTTGGTGGCAAGGATGTCAGAGATTACGATATAGAAACTCTTCGAGATGAAGTTTCAGTGGTATTGCAGAAAAATATTCTCTTTACAGGAACAATTTATGAAAATCTTCGTTGGGGCGACAAAAATGCATCAGAGGAAGAGTGCAGACGTGCCTGCGAACTTGCCTGCGCCGATGAATTTATAGATAAACTTCCAGATGGATATAACACCTTTATTGAACAGGGTGGTACCAACGTATCTGGCGGACAGCGTCAAAGACTTTGTATTGCGAGAGCTTTATTGAAAAAGCCAAAGGTACTGATTTTGGATGATTCTACTTCTGCTGTAGATACAGCTACAGATGCAAAAATCCGCCGGGCTTTTAGGGAAGAGATTCCAAATACAACAAAACTTATTATTGCACAGCGTATTTCTTCTGTTCAGGATGCAGATCGCATTATTGTAATGGAAGATGGAAAAGTAAACGGCTTTGGAACTCACGAAGAGTTACTTGCCTCAAATGAAATTTACAAAGATGTATAT
>JAIKXK010000038.1 GCA_024684155.1 Lachnospiraceae bacterium
GGATTTATTGTATCTGACAATCTTACAATTAATAGTATAGAAACTATTGATGAAGGCTTTGAAAATACGGATCACAATCCGGTAGAACTTAACGTTACCATTCAGGAATAACATAAAAGCTGCCGCACCTTTTGTGTGGCAGTTTTTTACTTAGGAGACTTACATGAAAAAAACAGCACTCATTACCGGAGCAAGTCGCGGCATTGGAAAATCCATTGCTGATACCTTAGCAAAAGAGGGATATGACTTGGTTTTAATTTGTCAAAACAACCTTTCTCTTTTAGAGAAAAATGCACTCTCTTATAAAGATAATTTTGGTATTTGCTCTTATTGTTACAAAGGAGATATTTCTGACTTTTCTTTTTTATCCCAGGTGGAAAAAGAACTAACAAGTCAGGGTGTATTTGTAAATACCATCATTAATAATGCCGGCATTTCCCATGTCGGATTATTAAATGATATGTCGATCGAACAGTGGCAAAAAATTATAAATGTAAATCTATCCTCATTATTTTACACATCAAAGCTTTTTACTCCAGAGATGATTCGCAAAAAAGAAGGCCATATTGTAAACATTACTTCTATGTGGGGTCAAAGAGGTGCTTCCTGTGAAGTTTGTTACTCCGCTTCTAAGGGTGGGGTAGATGCATTTACAAAAGCCCTGGCAAAAGAATTAGCCCCTTCTAATATTTACGTCAATGCCATTTCCTGTGGTGTTGTAAATACGGATATGATGAATGTTTTTAGCGAAGAAGACAAAGAAGCACTGGCGGAAGAGATTCCCTTCGGTCGCTTTTGCGAGCCTGAGGAAGTAGCACTCGCTGTAAAAAATCTATTGTCAAATACCTATATGACCGGACAAATTATTGGATTAGACGGGGGATATTTCTAATCCAAAGCTTTATTTCTACAGGGGGTTTTTACTATGAAACAGCTATACACAAAATGGGGACGCTCGCTAGATCCCTCTCACATCTTAGAAGAATATCCACGCCCACAAATGGTTCGAAACAACTATATCAACCTGAATGGATACTGGGACTACGCCATAGAGTCTATTGGTGCCAGAGATGTACAAAAGAAATTTCCCACCAAATCAGATGGAAAAATTCTGGTTCCTTTCTCTCCAGAAACAGTCCTTTCAGGAGTAAACAAAACCCTTCATCCTGGCGAATATCTTTGGTACAAGCGCAGCTTTCATTATGAAGTTTGTCCAGGGCATTTACTCCTTCATTTTAATGCTGTCGATCAGGTCTGTTCTCTATATATTAACGATGTTTTTATACTTTCTCACACTGGTGGATATCTGCCTTTTTCTGCAGATATAACCCCATTTTTACATGGTGGAGAAAACACTATCACCCTTCGTGTAACAGATGATACGGATGAAAGTTATCACGCCAGAGGGAAGCAGGTTCTAGAACGAGGTGGCATGTTTTACACTCCTCAAAGCGGAATCTGGCAAAGCGTGTGGGCAGAATACGTACCAGATGAATATATCAACAGTATAGAACTTACTCCAAATCTTTCTCCTGATTTAATTCGAATCCTAGTAAAGGGAGTTACAAAAAGTTATTGTAAAATTAAAGTTTCGATTTTTGCACCAAAAATCTATGAAGATTTAAAAGAAAAACCAAGTGATATTATTTCCACATCCATTCATTCTCTAGGGGAAGAATTTATTATTCAAATAGATGATGGATGTTACTGGACTCCAGAATCTCCATATTTATATTACTGTGATATTGAACTTCTGAATAAAGAAGGTCTTTGCTGCGATAAGGTTCGTAGTTATTTTGCCCTACGTTCCTTTTCCTTAAAATATTGCAAAGATGAGGATTTTCCAAGAGTTGCACTAAATGACGAGGTGATTTTCCAACAGGGAGTACTAGACCAGGGCTATTGGCCCGAATCTCTTTTAACCCCACCTTCTGATGAAGCCATGATCTGGGACCTTTGTGAAATGAAACGTACCGGATTTAATATGGTTCGAAAGCACATAAAAATCGAACCGGAACGATGGTATTATCACTGTGATCGACTTGGGTTAATTGTATGGCAGGATATGGTAAATGGCGGTGGTAAAATCAAGCAATGGTTTGTTACCTACGCCGCCACTCCACTCTCTATTAAGCGGGTTCGCGTCAGCGATAAACTATACCCTCTTTTTTCTAGGACAGATAAAGAAGGGCAAAAGGAATTCAAAAACGAAATGGTCTCTACTATTCTTCTTCTAAAAAATCACCCATCTATTTGTACCTGGGTAATTTTTAATGAAGGCTGGGGACAATTCCACACCACAAGAATGACCCTTCTTGCGAAAAAAACAGATCCTTCCCGGTTAATTGATCAGGCTAGCGGATGGTTTGATCAAAGAGGTGGTGATTTCTTTAGTATTCACAACTACTTTTTCGAATTAACTGTGACTCCCGAGAAAAGAAGAGCCAATGTTCTTTCTGAGATTGGAGGCATCGTCTATAAAATTGAAGATCACTCCTGTGTGGAAGGAAGTTACGGCTATAGCGTTTGTAATTCCAGAGAAGAGTTAAATGCTTCCTACGAAAAAATCCAGGACAAGCTTCGCAGTTTAATCCCTAAAGGTCTTTGCGGCAGTGTCTATACCCAGTGGACAGATATTGAAGAAGAAACCAATGGTGTTTATACTTATGATAGAGAGATTCGTAAAATTGACGGATCAAAAATCAGATAGATAAGATTCTACAAAATAAGAAGGTAGTTTTATGAAATTTGATGTAGTAGTAAATCCAGTTGGAGCATCAGGGCGAACATTAAAAAAATTTCAAGCGCTCTTTCCCCTTATGCAGGAAAGCGGAAACGAAATAGAAGTGCATTATTCCACCAAGGAATTCGGAATTGGTGATATTTGTCACAAACTCACCTGTGATTTAGCCAAAGACGAAACCATCAATTTAATTATTGTAGGCGGCGATGGCACCCTAAATGTAGCCTTAAACGGAATGGAACATTTAGAAAATATTCGTCTTGGCTATATTCCTGCAGGCAGTGGAAATGACTTAGCCAAAGGTTTAAATTTAAGTGATGATCTTAGTTCTTTGACAAAAGAAATTATGAAAGGTGAAGTAAAACGCAGAATGGATATTGGTTCTGTTTATATGGAAGGTATCTCTGATGCTTTAGTAGCAGGTCGATTCCTTGGAAGATACGATACGGACGGAAGATGCTATCGAAGATTTCATGATTCTACCGGTTTTGGTTTTGATGCGGCCATTTGTCAGGCAGCCGATGCCAGTAGTGCAAAACCTCTCCTAAACAAACTTCACCTAGGAAAGTTAATCTATTTATTCTGTGCTATTAAATTGATCTTTACTACCAGACGACAAAATATAAAAGTAATTACCGACCATGGTGAAAACACCTATAACGAAAGCCTGCTCTTTGTAGCTATGAATAACACCTATGAAGGCGGGGGATTTAAGTTCTGCCCCGAAGCAAAAAACAACGATGGTATTCTGGATTTATGTATTGCCACCACAAAGTCAAACGCTGCCTTCTTTAAAATATTCCCATCAGCTTATGATGGAAATCATGTAAAATATGATGAAATCCATATGTTAAAAACAAAACATGCTTTTGTATCTGCCCCTGAACCACAATGGGTTCACACAGATGGAGAAGTAGTCTGTAAGGCAATGCGACTTGAAATTTCCACCCTGCCAGAGCAGATTGATCTTTTAATGTAATGAATTTATTCATTGATTTAATTTTTTATTGCATTTTAAAACCCTCGGTGTTATATTGAGAGTGTAAAGAAATTAAATATTTGTTACCAGGAGATATGAGCAAGGTAAATTAGACGAAGTGATTCGTCTTAATTATCTTGCTTTTTTTGTGTCCAATTTGCAAATACGAAGGGAGTTATAAAGTATGTATGATGTAGCAATCATCGGTGGCGGCGTCATCGGAAGTGCAATCGCAAGAGAGCTTTCCAAGTTTGAAGTAAATGCCGTAGTTATCGAAAGAGAACAAGACCTTTGCTGCGGAACCACAAAAGCCAATTCAGCTATTATTCATGGTGGTTACGATGCAAAGCCTGGCTCATTAAAAGCAAAATTAAACGTAGAAGGAAACAAGATGTTTGATGAACTTTCAAAGGACTTGGATTTTCCTTTCAAGAGAAACGGATCTTTCGTTGTTCGTACCAAAGACCAGGACAAAGAAGATTTACAAAAGCTTTATGATCAGGGTATTGAAAACGGTGTAGAAGGTCTTCGCATTATTGAAAGAGATGAGCTTATAAAAATGGAGCCAAATCTTTCCGATGATGTAGTTGATGCACTCTACGTTCCTACCGGTGGAATTGTTTGTCCATTTAATTTAAACTATGCCCTTGCTGAAAACGCAGCTGATAACGGTGTAGAATTTAAGCTTTCCACAAAGGTTGAGAAGGTTGAAAAAACAGCAGATCATTACACCATTACCACTGATAAGGGTGTCATTGAGACAAAAACCGTAGTAAATGCTGCTGGTGTTTATGCAGATGAAATCAACAATATGGTTTCTTCTAAAAAGTTACATATTGTTGCTCGTCGTGGTCAGTATGAATTACTGGATAAGTCAGCTGGAAGTCATGTCAGTCACACTATCTTCCAGCTACCTAGCAAAATGGGAAAAGGGGTTTTAGTTACACCAACCATTCACGGAAACTTACTTGTAGGTCCTACTGCCGAAGATGTAGATAACAAAGAAGGTGTTAACACAACTGCAGATGGCCTAGGTGGTCTTTTTGCCACTGCCTCACAGTCAGTGAAAAACGTACCTGCCCGTCAGGTTATCACCTCTTTTGCTGGTCTTCGTGCTCACGAAGATGGTGGCGATTTCATCTTAGGTGAGGCTGAAGATGCAAAAGGATTTTTCAACGCTGCCGGTATTGAATCTCCTGGACTTTCCAGTGCACCTGCCATTGGTGTTATGATTGCAAAGGAAGTTGCAAAAAAGCTTTCTCTAAATGAAAACAAATCTTTCAATGGAAAACGTAAAGGTATTTTAAATCCTGCTACCCTTTCCCTTGAAGAAAGAAACGAACTTATCAAAAAGAATCCTGCTTATGGTCAGATTATTTGCCGATGCGAATCTATTTCAAAGGGTGAAATGTTAGATGCCATTCATCGCACCCTAGGTGCCAGAGATTTAGATGGTGTAAAGCGCAGAACCCGTGGTGGTATGGGACGTTGCCAGGGAGGCTTTTGTTCTCCAAGAGTTATGGAATTATTAGAACAGGAAGTTCCTATGAGTCCATTTGATGTAACCAAAAATGGTCCTGATGCAAAGATTGTATTCGGATATAACAAACAGATTTAAGGAGGATTATCATGAAGAATTATGATTTAGTCATTGTCGGTGGTGGTCCTGCCGGACTTGCTGCTGCCGTTGCTGCCAGAGACAATGGAATTGAAGACATTTTAATTATTGAAAGAGACCACGAACTAGGCGGGATCTTAAACCAGTGTATTCATAATGGATTTGGCCTACACACCTTTAAAGAAGAATTAACTGGTCCGGAATATGCATCACGTTTTATTGACCAGGTAAATGAAAGAAACATCGATTACAAGTTAAACACTATGGTAATGGATATTGCTCCAGATAAAACAGTTACTGCTATGAACTCAGAAGACGGTATGTTTGTTATTCCTGCAAAAGCAGTTATTCTTGCCATGGGTTGTCGTGAAAGAAGCCGTGGTGCCCTAAACATTCCCGGATATCGTCCAGCTGGTATTTTTTCCGCTGGTACGGCACAGCGACTTGTAAACATGGAAGGATATATGCCAGGACGTAAAGTCGTAATCCTAGGTAGTGGTGATATCGGACTCATTATGGCACGTCGTATGACCTTAGAGGGTGCTGAGGTCCAGGTTGTTGCTGAGCTTATGCCATATTCTGGTGGATTAAAAAGAAACATTGTTCAGTGCTTAGATGACTTTGGTATTCCTTTGAAGTTGTCTCACACTGTAATTGATATTGAAGGTAAAGAACGAGTAGAAGGAATTACCATTGCAGAAGTTGGCCCGGACAGAAAGCCAATTCCCGGAACAGAAATTCACTATGAATGTGATACCTTACTTCTCTCTTGCGGATTAATCCCAGAGAATGAATTATCCTCAAATTCTGGGGTGGAATTAAGTCCTATTACTTCAGGACCAATCGTAAATGATTCTTTGGAAACAAATATTGATGGTGTATTTGCCTGTGGAAATGTTCTTCACGTACATGACCTTGTAGACTTTGTATCTCAGGAAGCTACAAACGCTGGAAAGAACGCAGCAAAATATATCTTAGAAGGAAAGAAAGAAGCAAAGAGAACCTTAGAAATCCTTCCTGTTGATGGTGTTCGCTACACTGTACCAAAATATATTCGTCCCGAAGAAATGGATGAAACTGTTACCGTTCGTTTCCGTGTTGGGGATGTATATAAGAACAAAGCAATTACCACCTACTTTGGAAATACTCAAATTTCCAAACGCAAAAAACAGGTAATGGCTCCTGGAGAAATGGAACAGGTTGTAATTACCAAAAAACAACTTGCCGAATATCCAGATATTACAAATATAACCATTAAGATTGAAGAAGCATAGGAGGTGCCGAAAGATGGAAGAAAGACATTTAACCTGTATTGGCTGTCCTATGGGATGCCAGCTTACCGTAACCATGGAAAATGGTGAAGTAAAAGACGTAACCGGAAACACCTGTAAAAGAGGTGATATTTACGCAAGAAAAGAAGTAACAAATCCTACTCGAATTGTAACTTCCTCTGTTCGTGTAAAAAACGGAAGCTTAAATATGGTTTCCTGCAAAACCAAAGAAGATATTCCAAAGGGAAAAATTTTCGATATTGTAAAAGCATTGGAAGCTGTAGAGGTAACTGCTCCAGTTAAAATTGGGGATGTGGTATGCGCCAACGTATGCGACACTGGAGTTGATGTAGTTGCTACAAAGAATATCGAAACAAAATAAGCGTCTTTTTCGCGGATAAATCATAAAAAAGGACCATACATTGAGAATAAATCATTTCAATATATGGTTCTTTTTTATTATTTATCCCGTAAAAAGA
>JAIKXK010000192.1 GCA_024684155.1 Lachnospiraceae bacterium
CCTCGGTCTCCGTAGCCTCCCTGCGGATAAGCTCTGTGTTGGAGCTTTGAATCTTGGCCCTTGCGGACTTCTGGATGGCAAGTGTCAGACGCTCGTTATTATTCTTGTGTGCGGCAATTTCTATAGCAGGAATTATGGGTGAGGATACTCCTGTTTATATTCCGGAAAATGGTTTTATTGGATTAAATATTTCTTTGACAAATAGTCGAAAAGGATCATGCAGCACTAGAACAACACATCCATTCTTTTTAGAGGGATTAAGTGAAATTCTAGGCGAAGTAGGTATTCATAATAGAATTGAGAATTTTTTTGCTTATAAGACCAAACGAGAAATTGTTAATTTGATAGCTGAAACTCAATCATTTAAAAACAATTATATGAATACGATATCATGTTCTCATCCGTGCGTAGCTAGATATAATCGAACTGGATCTAGAGAATATCCGGTTAATTGTGGATTTTGTTACCCTTGTCTTATACGTAAAGCTTCGTTACAAGATGTAGAAATAAGTGAAAAAAATGATGTTGAAGATACAATATCGTTTATCAATACGGAATCTGAAAGTACTAAATCTTCAGATCTTTTTGCAGTTCTTAGCAGCGTACACCGCTATAAAGGATTGTCCGATAAAGAACTTCGACGAATGATAAGATGCACTGGTAAACTCAGCAAGGAAAAAGTGGAATGGTTCGAAAGAGTCTATAGAGAAGGAATGAATGACTTGACGGATTTCTTTAAAAATGAACCAGATATGGAAAAATATTTGTGATGAAATATTTAATAGATACTCATTTTCATTTAGATCATTATAAAAACTATTTGGAAATAGCTGATAAAGTTAATTTGTTGCAACAATATACAATAGCAGTAACTAATTCACCAGGCGTTTTTTTATCCTGCAAAAATATTTTTTCAGATAGCAAATATTTGAAGTTTGCAATTGGGTTTCATCCGCAGGAAGCACATTTGAAACGTGCAGACTTAAATGATTTTATGAAATTGGCAAATAGGACTGAGTTTGTTGGAGAAGTAGGTCTTGATTATTCGAAAAAAACATTTATGGACCCTGTATTTCAGAAAGAGTGCTTTGAAGAAATAATTAGATTCTGCGCTATGAATAACAAAATTCTGACAATTCATATTAGAAAAGCAGAGGAAGATGCTATAAGTATCTTGGAGAAATATAAGCCTAAAAAAGCAATAATACATTGGTATACAGGAAACGAGGACCATTTACAACAACTATTGGATTTGGATTGTTTCTTTTCAATTAACACTAATATGGTGTCTGGAAAAAATGCTGATAAGTATCGTATTATACCGATTAATCGTATTTTAATAGAGAGTGATGGACCATATACAAAGGTTAAGGGAAAGAGATATTCACCTGAAATGTTACTTGAAGCATATTCAGTGATAGCTGAGTTTTATAAGGATCGAGATCTGATTATGCATGTTTATAACAATTTTAGAGAATTGCTTTTATTGTAATGTGATTTATGTGTAACTGAAAATCTTGTGACGAGATTTCTAGATAATAATAGGAGTACAAGGGAAAATGGTGGATTATCCAGTTGTTACCCTTTGTGGTAGTACACGTTTTAAAAAAGAATTTATGGAAGTCCAGAAGAGGCTCACATTAGAGGGCAACATTGTAATTAGTGTTGGTCTCTTTGGACATTCTGGAGATTCTGAGGTTTGGGAAAACATGGATGAAGGAACATTAACCAAAACCAAAGAAATGCTTGATGATATGCACAAGCGGAAAATTGACATGGCTGATGAGATATTTGTAATCAATGTCGGAGGTTATATAGGCGACAGTACACGTTCTGAGATTGATTATGCTATTGAGCATGGTAAGAAGGTTCGATATTTGGAGGATTAAGCATGGGTATTTTTACCGATGGAGATGACGAAGAAGATAAGTTATTTGATCTGTATATGCTAAATGAAATACATGAAGGCAGTAGTAAAAGTGGAAGCACAAATCATTCAGGCGGATGCCTGACAAGTTTTCTTCTTATTATGACTGTTCCTATCGGAATAGTTTTTGGGGTGATTTCTATAATCGTATAAGTGAAAGGTGGTTTTTCTTATGAGTATTTGGTTATTTAGAGCAGGAAG
>JAIKXK010000200.1 GCA_024684155.1 Lachnospiraceae bacterium
GCGGTACTATGTGCTATTCCTCCGCATCCGATATATGCCCAACCAAATTTTTTCATCTTCTAATCCTCCACTCTTTTTGCCAGCGAATAACCGGCTTGTCCCCTTCCCACTCCATAGGAAGCCATACATATCTGGCAATAGAAGTATTTTCCTTTCTAGGTGTCTCTACTCCGGGGAGTTCATGTACCTCCTTTGGAGTGGTATCCGGTTTGTAATCCGCAAAATGTCGTTCCATTCCAGAGACAATCTGCTTGGACAGGAAATTTGTATACCACTGGGGCTTCCATCTGTCAGCACAGGCTACATACTGTCCCGTCTCGGGGATTTGAATCACAGAAGTCACCTGTGAGGAAAAACTGTTTTGATGCTTATCACCCACAAAAGGTTTTCCCAAATCCTCATATTCTCCATGAGGGTCTTTAAATCTGCAGACTTTTGATTCATTGGGGAAATAACCTGTGGTTCCACTGGTTATTAAATAACGATAGCCACCGTGTTCAAAATAGGTAGGTGCCTCTCTGGTGTAGGGTGGAAGCAATCCATCATAATGTACAGAGTACTCCTCTGTTACCTCCGTATAATCCTCCGATAAAGTGGCGCAAATCATCTGAAAATGAGGGCGTTCAAACCAGATATAAGCTTTTCCGTCTTCATCTGCATGGAGACAAAAATCACCGGAATCCATATTCAGTGGTTTATATACCTTATGTACCATTTCATAGGGTCCCTCAAAATTGTCCGCTGTCATAATGGTCATAAACTGGCTCACATCATCTGCCATAACTTTTAGCCAGGCTACATATTTCTTTGTTTTTTTACAATACAAAATATGCGGTCGGTCCACACAATAGGTGGGATGCAGGGGACTTTTTAAATCATTGGGAGTAGGAGGAATGATAAGCCCCCTGTCCTCCCAGTTATAAAAATCTTTGGATGTATAAAGCCGCACGCCCCAGTGCCAGATTGTTCCCTTTCCATCGGTTTTTTCCTTGTTCTCTCCGTACCAGTAAAAGAGCTGTTCCTCTTCGTTGTAAAATACGGAAAATCCGTGAGCCTGAATAGGCTTTCCTTCGGTGTCCAACCATTTGATTCCGGGTTCGATACTGTTATATTTCATAAGTATATTCTCCTGTTTCCAATTCCATTTCTTCCATACCGGTTAGCCGCAAAGTCGCACTACAGTTTTCCGGTATAAAAATATGATAGTTTATGTGTCCATTTTCTTTTTCCCATTTGCAGGAAACTTTTCCATAAATACTCTCATAATTTGCTCCGGCAGAGGAAAGCGTATTTCCGGGAACCGGTGCAATGGTAAAATGATTCTCGCCGGTTACACGAATTCCTGCTACTGTATCAAAAAGCCACTGACATGCGCTTCCGGGGGAATAGTGATTGAAACTTCCTTTTCCGTTTACATCTTTTCCTTCCCAGTTTTCCCAAACTGTGGTAGAGCCTTTCAAAACTTCATAGAGCCAGCCGGGATTTTTTTCGTTTAAGAGTACCTTGTATGCCGTATCTGATTCTCCGGTCTCTGTTAACGTACCCAGTAAAAACGGGGTAGATAAAAATCCGGTGCCAACACGGTAGTCGAAATCTTCTCCCGCTTTTTTCCAAGCCTCCCCTGCTCGCTTCTTTTTGTCCTCATCAGTTATCAGACCAAGCGTCAAAGGTCGCACCAACTTTGCCTCTCTCTTTGTAGAAAAAAGCTCTTCCGTAATAAATTCCGCTTCATAGGCAGCCTTTGCCTTTTGTGCTATTTCAGCATATTCTGCAACAGTGGCAGTTTCACCTAGTATTCCAGCTATTTCAGAAAGAATGGTCATAGCATAGTACAAATAGGCCGTGCACTCTTCCGGATGTTTTGCTTGGGTTCCGTACACCTTATCACGAAACTCCACCGGTTCCAGCCATTCCCCGAGATGAATTCCCTTTTCGTAGATTCCATCATTATGACTACAACTCTTTGCCTGCTTTTTATCCTTGTATCCTCTATGAGTTTTTAAAAACTCTCCGTATCGTTTCATCATAGGCCAGTGTTCTATTAACACAGAGGTATCCCCATAGCGTTTATAGAAACCATAGGGAATCAGATATACCGCATCTGCCCATCCCACAGAAGACCCTGTAGACTTATACATCTGCTCCACTCCCTCATAGGGAAGCACCGCCGGAAGCAATCCATCCTTGTACTGGGCGTCTTCCATATCCCGCATCCATTTTTCAAAGAAGGCGGAAACATCCATAAAATAGGAACCGGTATCGAAAAACACCTGGGCATCTCCTGTCCATCCCAGTCTCTCTCTGGTGGGACAGTCCGTAGGAATATCCAAAAAATTCCCTTTCATACTCCAAAGGGTATTTTTTACAAATTGATTCACCCTCTCGTCAGAGCAACAAAACTCTCCCGTCTGCCTCATATCCGAATAAAGCGCAATGGCATAAAACTCTTTTTCATCAAAGTCGATATCCCCTTCGATTTGTACATATCGAAAACCAAACACTGCAAAGGAGGTTTTATAGGAATCCCAATCTCCGGAGCAGATAAAATCTATTTCCTGATGAGGCGTAGGGTCCGCTTCCCCCTTAAAAGAATTTGTCAATAGTTTGGATAACATCTTCAGTGTCGTCCATCCCTCTTTTGGTCTGGTTTCCTGCATAGAAGTAGGGTCTGCATAGCCCTTTTCATCTGTCAGTTCAGTGCAGAAAATATGTATTTTGTTACCCTTTTTCCCTTTGATTTTAAATGAGAGATATCCGGCAATATTCTGTCCAAAATCTAAAACAGTAACGCCATCTTCTTTTTTTATGATTTTTCCGGTAAATACTTCCTGTTCTTTCACATACACATTGTCTGAAGCCACCAGATGAATGGGATGTTTGATTTTTGCGTTCTTTGGCTTTTTATCATAAGATGGTTTCAAATTGGCGTCATAAACTTCCCCATCTTTTAAATCCGCAAACCGGATGGGACCGTCATTACTCCAATCCCAGTTTTCATCTGTGGCAACCACTTCCCGGCTTCCATCAGAATAAACAAGTTCCAGCTGTAACAAAACCGCAGTCTCCGTGCCGTACACATTGGTAACACCATAAGCAGCAGAGCTTCCCCGATACCAGCCATCTCCCAGAAAAATTTCCAGTCTGTGGTTTTTTACATCCGTAGAAAAATACTCGGTCACATTATAGGTCTGATACTGCACCCTTTTTCGATAGTCTGTAATTCCGGGAGCCAAAATAAAGTCTTCTATAGAATTTCCATCTACAAACAATTTATACACTCCTAAAGCAGATGCATAGACTCTGGCTTTTACCACCGACTTTTTTATTTCAATATCTTTTTTGAAACAGTC
>JAIKXK010000201.1 GCA_024684155.1 Lachnospiraceae bacterium
TAAGGAAGTTGCAAAACTTGCTGATACCTTAGAAGGAGATGAAAAGACTGGTGCTAACGTTATCCTTAAAGCATTAGAAGCTCCTTTATTCTACATCTCAGCAAATGCTGGATTAGAAGGATCTGTTATCATTAATAAAGTTCTTTGATATCAGCTACAACTGATTCTGTTGTAAGAAGTGTAGATGCTACGGAGCAAGCGTTCTGTAATGCAGAACGTGTAACCTTTACAGGATCTAAGATTCCTGATTTTACCATATCTACATACTCTTCTTTGTATGCATCAAATCCCATTCCAACTTCAGACTCACGAACTTTGTTAATGATAACAGAGCCTTCCAATCCTGCGTTTGCAGAGATATAGAACAAAGGAGCTTCTAACGCTTTAAGAATTACGTTAGCACCAGTCTTTTCATCTCCTTCTAAAGTATCAGCAAGCTTTGCAACTTCCTTAGATGCATGAATATAAGCTGATCCACCACCGGAAATAATTCCTTCTTCCACAGCTGCACGAGTTGCATTTAAAGCATCTTCCATACGAAGCTTAGCTTCTTTCATTTCTGTTTCTGTAGCAGCACCAACACGGATAACTGCAACACCACCTGCTAACTTAGCGAGACGTTCCTGTAATTTTTCTTTGTCAAATTCAGAAGTTGTTTCTTCAATCTGAGCACGAATCTGAGCAACACGAGCATCGATTGCATCCTTTGCTCCTTCGCCATCAACGATTACAGTGTTTTCTTTCTGAACCTTAACGCTCTTTGCACGACCAAGCTGATCGATGGTAGCATCCTTAAGTTCCAATCCAACTTCTTCAGAAATTACAGTACCACCAGTTAAAATAGCAATGTCCTGAAGCATTTCTTTTCTTCTATCACCATATCCAGGAGCTTTAACAGCAACTACATTAAAGGTTCCACGTAACTTATTAAGGATTAAGGTTGTAAGAGCTTCGCCCTCAACATCTTCAGCGATGATTAATAACTTAGCACCAGACTGTACAATCTGCTCTAATAATGGAAGGATTTCCTGAATGTTAGAAATCTTTTTATCTGTAATTAAGATATAAGGATCATCAAGTACTGCTTCCATCTTATCCATATCAGTAGCCATATAAGCTGAGATATAACCACGATCGAACTGCATACCTTCTACAAGGTCAAGTTCTGTCTGCATTGTCTTAGATTCTTCAATAGTAATAACGCCATCGTTAGAAACCTTTTCCATAGCGTCAGCAACCATTTCTCCTACTTCTTCGTTTCCAGCAGAAATAGAAGCTACTTTTGCAATCTGATCCTTTGAATTAACCTTCTGTGACATAGTGCTTAAAGATTCAACTGCTTTATCAGTAGCCTTCTTCATTCCTTTACGAAGGATAATTGGGTTAGCCCCTGCAGCTAAGTTCTTCATTCCTTCTTTAATCATAGCCTGAGCTAAAACTGTAGCTGTGGTTGTACCATCACCAGCAACATCATTTGTCTTTGTTGCTACTTCCTTTACAAGCTGAGCACCCATATTTTCAAATGCATCTTCAAGTTCAATTTCCTTTGCAATGGTAACACCATCGTTTGTAATTAAAGGAGCTCCGTATGACTTATCTAAAACAACGTTTCTTCCTTTAGGTCCGATGGTTACACGAACTGTATTTGCTAACTGATCTACACCAGCTTCTAGTGCGTTTCTTGCTTCTGCACCGTATTTAATCTCTTTTGCCATTTTTCTTTACTTCCTTTCCGAATTATTCTACAACAGCTAAAATATCATTCTGGCGAACAATAATGAAATCTTCACCTTCTAATTTCACATCTGTGCCTGCATATTTAGAATAAATAACTCTCTGTCCTACTTTTACCTGCATAGCAATTTCTTTACCCTCAACCATTCCACCAGGTCCAACTGCAATAACTTCAGCTTCCTGTGGTTTTTCCTGAGCGGAAGAAGCTAAGATAATTCCGGACTTAGTTGTTTCCTCTGCTTCTAACTGTTTTAAAACAACACGATCTGACAATGGTACTAATTTCATTTATATGCCTCCTTTTAATTAACTTTCAAAATTATTAGCACTCACTTAAGTCAAGTGCTAATCACAATGATTATTATAACACCACATAAATGAAATGCAAGAGATTTTTCGTTTTTATTCTCCCTTTAATTCTGCAATTTTTTCAGCCTTTGATTCTTTAATTCCATTTACAAAGCCTTTTACATTAGAACTCCACTGTTCCTGAATTTTTTCTTTTGTAGAAGCACCAATACTACTTCCTAACTTTTTAAAGACTTCAATAAATAGTTTCTTATCTTCGGCAGTAGCATCCTTTAAGGTTTTCATACCTTCACTAAGAGATTTTATTCCATTTTTCACATATTCATCCGTAGTATTTGCTCCACTTGCCATAAGAGAATCAAATAATAAGTCCACAAATCGTTTTCTTTTTTCATCATCTAAGTCAGAAAGCCACATTTTAAGAGAATCTTCCATAATCGCTGAATTATTACCCTGATTATCTACAAATTCAAAGGTGTTTCGTTTTACCTGCCAGCTCATAGCATCATGTTGCATTAATCCTGAATTAGAACTTTTTACAAAGTGGTGATTATATTGATTTCCAAGCAACACTCCTACAACAGACTGTTCTGGTAAAGTAGAAACTACTTTGGGCAAAATCTTTTTGTAGCCCTCAGCTTCTAAGACTTCTTTTCGAAAACCTGGACCATCATTAGAATAAACCTCTATAATTTTATCCTGAATCTTCGGATTACAAAAAGCAGATGCAAATACAGCAAAATTACCACCTTTTGAATGACCACCTACGCGAATAGGTCTATTTTCATTCTGGAAATTCTGATTTAAATATAAAGCTGCCTGTTTTTGTCCAGGTGTTTCATAAACAAAGCTCATATTAAAATCTTCTTTCCATCCAATCAAAGAATTATCTGTTCCTCTGTAAGCTACATAAATGGTATTGTCTGGTAACTCGCAGGTCATTACAGAAAACTGAATTTGATCCTCATTTGAAATCTCATTGACATAACCATAAAGCTTTACATCTTTAAAACGCTTTGATTCAATTAAACGGTGCATTATAAATGGTGCTACTTTAACAGAAGAAACCTGTTTCATAATTTCTTCTTCTGTATACTTATCAAAAAACATCTTATGAGCATCTGAAATGGTAATACTCTTATCAAATTCTTTAGGCACAATACCGCCAAAATCTGTGTAGACAAGTTCTGATAGTATTAAATTATCTACCTCATTAAATGGATCTACATCAAAAGTAATATCTCCTCGCCAATCTAAATAATCTTCCATATTTGCCATAAAAACAACCTCCCTTTATAAAAATAGGGAGTGAAATATCACTCCCTAAAAACTTACATTGCATCTTCATCTTCAAAAATAGAATCATCTATTTCCTGTTTCTTGCGTTTTGATTTTAAAGAAAGAATCTTATCTTTTAATGTTTGCGCATTTGTTTCCGGCTCATCATCTTTAATGCCCTCATCTTCAAATACATCTTCATCGACTGTAGAAGTATCTTTTTCTTCTTCCACAACTGGGTCCTCAAAGATATCCTCTTTTTCATCTTTCTTTGTTTCTGCAACTATATCTTTTTTATTGTTTGGCACAAAATCCGTAAAATCATCTTCTAAATCTCGAAGTTTTTCCCGTTTTATCAATTCTTCAAATCTTCGAATTCGAAGGGCTACAAGGAATAAAGAGATTAAACCTATAATGCCTGAAATAAATAATGAACCATATAAAACAAAGCTTCCATCTGTAAACCATCCACCAGCATCTAATAAGATGCAAACAGATAAGACTACCTCAGCTATAGCAAGCACAAGCATTAATCCCCAAAGTGGAGATTTTAAAGCAATCATATCTATAAAATACTGTACAAGAACGATGCCCTGTCCTAAAACCAGTGCTCCTAAAAGTAAATAAATTCTGGATGTAAAAGAAGGTTCTTTTACAATTAGTAATACTCCTAAAACTAAAAGTAAAATTCCTGCCGAGAAATCATAATTTGCTACATTTCGATATTCTTCTTTTAAGAAATATCTTGCTACTTCACAAGCTCCTCCCACCAGGAAAAACCCGCAAATAACATAAGTGAAATTTTTCAGTTCCATTTGGGGATAGACATACATAACGATTCCTATTACTAAAAACAGAATCGATAACATAACTACCGCCATCATACCAGTAAAATTAGAGTTTAACTTTGCGGTATTGCTTTCATTCTTTTTCATAACCTTCTCCTTTTACATAAAATAAAGAATAACGATAAGATTCGTTAATCCATGTCCCAATATAGGTATTACTAAATTATGGGTCTTAATATAAGAAACACCTAATATTAAACCAACAATAAAAGCATATAAAAATTGTATCACGTTAAAGTGCATAATACCAAATAAAATAGAAGAAATTAATATACCAACCCAGGGTTTAAACCAAAAGGAAAGCTGATTACAAACAATTCCTCGAAACAATAACTCTTCTAATATCGGCACAGCTATTGCATTACAAAGAATTTTAACAATCAAATTCCCATCCCAAAGAGTTTCATTGGCTCTTTGATACCCTTCAGAAATTTCTTGAAGTGGTAAATGCGAAGCAATCATATTTAATAAAATTCCAACTACAACGACAAGTAATACCAAAAAGATATCCCGTTTCATGGTTTCTTTTTTAAAAGAAAAATCCATCCGTACAATCGGAAGTCTTAAATATACCTGCAACAAAAAAGGAATCGTAATACAGGCTGCTAATAATAGGCAGAATAAATTTCCAAATTTTTCTGCGAAAAACCCACGAAATATAACGTTTGCCAAATCATAAATAACGTAATATAAAAATAAAGGATATACAATTTGAATAATACGATTAGTTTTTAAGTCCTTCAATATAGTTATACGCCTCCATAGGGGATGAAACTACATCTAACATCCCTACTTCTTTCATTTCTTCTACAGATCCAAATCCATAATCTACTGCTAAAAAATCGATTTGAAACTCTTTTGCTCCAAGAGCATCGTATTTTGTATCTCCAACTAAAAGAATTTCCTCTTTTTTCGCTTCTGGATGTTTCTTAAAAAAGGTTTCAAGTACTTCCTCTTTTGTTTCGATACATTCATCTGGTATTGCTCCACAAATATCATTAAAATAATTTCTCCAATTGAATTTATCAAGTATTTTCTTACAAGCAACCAAAGGCTTTGAGGAACATACAGAAATAAAATATCCCTTTTCCTTTAAAGAAGCTAAACACTCTTCCATTCCTTTAAAGGGAATCACATTATACATTTCACCTGAAGTATACTGTTTGCGATATACGGAAATTGCTTCTGGAATATTATCTTTAGAAATTCCAAACAATTCTTCAAAGCTCCAGGAAAGTGGAGGCCCAATGCATAAATGTAAGTCTTCTAAAGAAAACTTCGTAATATGAAAATAATCAATTACATCTTCCATGCAATTTAGAATTCCTGGGGATGTATCAAACAATGTCCCATCAAAGTCAAATAAAATATATTTTTTCATCGTTTTACACCTTTTGTATCCCGATTACCTATATGCAAATTCTTTAATTGAATTTTCTTACCTTTTACCTCAGCTGTAGTATCATCTCCAGAATGGAGTAAGTATACAGCAACCATTTCATCCTTTGCATCAAGTTTCATACCTCGAACACCAACAGCAGGTTTTTTCTTTTCCGGAATGGTAGATGCATCAATACGTAAGAAATAATTATTCTTTGTCTGCATAACTAAGGTATCATCTTGTTCTAATAAGCCAACACAAAGTACCAAATCCTTATCACCTAATTTCGTAGCTTGTGACTGACGTCTTGTTACATCAAATTCTTCTCCTGCTACAACCTTAATCATTCCTGATTTTGTAGCAAAGACTAATTTTTTGCCACGTAAGTTTGGCATAGCATCCATAAATAAAATATGGTCTTGAGAAGCATCAAATTTTGAAACATTGTCTACAGGTAGACCTTTATCACGGAATTTGCCAAATGGTAAATCTAGGACTTTAATCATAAATTGCTGTCCATTTTCCGTAAATGCAAAAATCTTATCCACATTTTTGCAGAAAATAATCTTTTTGCATTCAGTTTCAGCAGCCTCTTTATTTCTTTCATAAGTAGCCATATCTACAACCCTTGCGTATGCAAAACGATCAACTAATACAGCTACATCGATTTCTTCAATTGGTTTTTCCTCTACAACTGCTTCTGCCACGTTATCAATTACAGTTTTTCTTTCTACCGCATAGGATTTTTTAAAGCTCTTTAAATCTTTAATAATTACCTTTGCCATTACCGATTTTTTTTCAAGAATTTCAGTATAATCTGAAATTTTTTGCATAGTCTCTTCATACTGGGCACGTAAAGCTTCAATTTCAAGACCAATCAATCGGTATAGACGCATTTCTAGAATAGCTTTTGCCTGACGTTCTGTAAAACGAAGTAAAGCTGCATCTTTTTTGGACTGTTCAGATTTAAATTTAATATGTTCCGTATTACCATTAATTAAGCAATCTCTTGCATCAGCAATGGATTTCGAACCACGAAGGATTTCTATAATCAAATCAATTACATCACAGGCTTTGATTAAACCTTCCTGAACTTCCTTTTTTTCACGTTCTTTCTTAAGAAGTGTAGTGTACTTACGAGTTGCAAGTTCATACTGAAAATTCACATGATGACGAATAATCGGAACAATACCAAGAGTTTCTGGCTTTCCATCACAAACTGCAAGCATATTAACACCAAAGGTATCTTCTAAACGAGTCTTTTTATAGAGAAGATTTAAAAAATAATCTACATCTGCTCCTTTTTTCAACTCAATCACAATACGAATGCCTTCTTTTGAAGACTGATTTGAAATATCTACAATATCATTGGTAAGTTTATTTTCAGAAAGAGAAAATACATCATTTAAAAATTTACCAATATTTGCTCCTATCATAGTGTAAGGAATTTCTGTTACTACAACAGCAACTCTTCCACCCTTTAATTTTTCAATTTCTACTTTACCACGGAGCTTAATTTTTCCAACACCTGTAGAATAGATGGCATGTAAATCATCTTTATTTGTTACAATACCTCCGGTTGGAAAATCAGGACCTGGTATATATTCCATCATCTGTTCCGTATTAATATCTGGATTTTTCATATAGGCAATAACACCATCAATGACTTCTCCTAAGTTATGGGTAGGAATGGAAGTTGCCATACCAACAGCAATACCTTCCGCACCATTTACTAAAATATTCGGAACCCGGACTGGAAGAACAACCGGTTCTTTTTCTGTTTCATCGAAGTTTGGCATAAAATCTACCACATCTTTATCAAGATCTGATAAATAAGCTTCTTCTGTCACCTTCTGTAATCGAGCCTCTGTATAACGCATAGCAGCTGCGCCATCACCTTCAATGGAACCAAAGTTACCATGACCATCTACCAAAGGCATTCCCTTTTTAAAATCCTGACTCATAACAACTAATGATTCGTATATAGAAGAGTCACCATGAGGGTGATATTTACCCATGGTATCACCTACAATACGAGCTGATTTACGAAAAGGGCCATCCGATTTTACCCCTAGCTCATGCATATCATAAAGCACACGTCTTTGTACGGGTTTTAAACCATCTCGAACATCAGGTAGTGCACGTGAAACGATAACACTCATGGCATAATCGATATAGGATTTTTGCATTACCTCGGAATATTCCATA
>JAIKXK010000204.1 GCA_024684155.1 Lachnospiraceae bacterium
TCCATATCTCCGTAAGAAGAACAAGCTACATCTACAAGGTTAATGGTTACCACACCCTGATTAAATCGTCCGTAGAATTTATGACTTCCATCTGGATTCTTCTGGCTTTCTTCTACTGTAAGGAAAGAGCGACATCCCATACAGGTATAAACATTGCCCTGCTTTAATTCCTTCATAATCTTGGCAGAAATATAATCAGGTACCATACGCTTTGCAGTACACTTGGCTGCTAACTCTGTTAAATAATAATATTTTGAATCTTCATGAATATTATCTTCATCCAAAACATAAATAAGCTTAGGAAATGCAGGAGTTACCCAAACACCTTTTTCATTCTTAACACCCGCCATTCTTTGAATCATAACTTCCTGGATAATAAGTGCCAGGTCATCACGAATCTGTCCATCCTCTACTTCGTCCAAGTACATAAACATGGTAACAAAAGGAGCCTGTCCATTACAGGTCATAAGCGTAATCAGCTGATACTGAATGGTCTGAATACCAGATTTCACCTCGGAAAGAAGACGCTTCTCTGTGATCTTGTCGATGATTTCATCATTTAAGTCTTCTCCACACTCTTTTCTTTCTTCAATAACCAACTTACGAATTTTCTGACGGCTGACATCTACAAAAGGTGCCAGATGAGCTAAGGTAAAGGACTGTCCACCATACTGGTTAGAAGCAACCTGAGCTACAATCTGAGTCGTAACATTACAAGCAGTAAAGAAACTATGAGGACGTTCAATTAATGTTTCTGAAATAACAGTTCCGTTTTGAAGCATATCCTCCAAGTTAATTAAATCGCAATTGTGTTCACGCATTGCAAAATAATCTGAATCATGGAAGTGAATAATGCCTTCTTCATGAGCCTTAATAATTTCTTCAGGAAGCAAAATACGCTTTGTTAAATCTTTTGACACCTCACCTGCCATATAATCTCTTTGTGTAGAGTTAATTACAGGGTTCTTGTTTGAGTTTTCCTGTTTCACTTCCTCATTCAACTGATCGATTAAAGCAAGAATACCATTATCAGTAGTATTAGATTTACGAGAAAGTTCTCTCTTATATCTATAACGCACATACTTTTGAGCCACTTCATAGCAGCGCATCTCCATGATACCGGTTTCTACCATATCCTGAATATCTTCGACGTTAACGGCATGAGTAGATGCAGCCACCTGCTTTGTAATCTTATTTGCAACTGCCTTAATCTGGTAATCATTCATCTGATGAATACCATCTACCTCATTATTTGCTTTTTCAATAGCATGTACAATTTTATCTTCACAGAAGTCAACCTCTCTTCCGTTTCTCTTAATTACATTTGTACGATTCTTTGTCTCCACTTTAATTCTCCCTTGTTCTCTTCTTTATTTATGATAGTAATATATTTTAAGCCAAACTCTAAATCTAGTTTGTTATATTTTAGCAAAACACTATATCTTGTGCTCGTTTATCTATAATATACCAAATCGCCGAAAAATTAAAGACCTATTTTCTACTTTTTTTCGAAAAAATAAAAAAACCTCGAAGCTATAAGCCTCGAGGCGAAATTTAATTTTATATTTAATTTGATGAATCACTTTCTTCTATATTAATACCATAGTTTCTAGCCATCTGATCTACCATAGTATCTGTAAATGTATCCCCAAATTCATCTACCAATTGCTCTGCAAGAGTTTGAATTGTAGCATCCATGTAATAATCTGTATACTGAGAAACGCTGGAATCTTCATCATCAGAAATAGCATCTACTGTTTCTTTCATTTCTTTTATTACCTGCTCTACAAAATAAGATTCAAAGGACTTTGCGGCATCCTCTAATTCCTCTCTGGTAGATTCTGAGCTCAGCCCCTGGGCAACAGAAGTTATGCTATCTGCTGAATTTGCAGTAGTTGCCTGATTTGAAATATTATCTAAATAGCTAGAAGAAAGACCTCCTAAAGATGAAATATCACTCATTTATGCCTCCCTTATCTCTTTAAATTGTTTGCAGTTTCAAGCATTGTGTCTGAGGTAGTAATGGCCTTTGAATTTAATTCATAAGCTCTTTGGGAAATAATTAAATTTACCATTTCATCTGCAATATTTACATTGGATCCTTCCAAATATCCCTGGGAAATCGTACTAGGTGTGATGGCAAGATTTGTCGTCGCTTCATTAATTGCATCTCCAGATGCATCTGAAGCCGCATAGAGATTACCAGCCTGTTTTTCCAATCCTACTGGATTTTCAAATTGATACAGCCCAATCAACTGCCCTGTAGCAACTGATGTACCATCTGCTAACTTATAAGAAACTGCTCCAGTTTTACTAATCGTTGCTGTATCAGCTCCAACACCATCCGGAAGTGTAATTCGATTTCCTTCGCTATCTAATACCTTTAGACCACTAGAATTTGCCAACACTCTAGTTCCATCCGCATCAATGGTCCAGCTAAAATCACCATCTCTTGTATAGTAGGTTTCCCCATCTACACCCTGTACAGAGAAAAAACCACTTCCTTCTATGGCACAAGCCATATTATTGGTACTTGCTAAAAGTGCTCCCTGCGTAAAAGAAGCATTTACAGATGCAACTCTAGTTCCAAGTCCTACCTGGGCAGAAGTTGGTTTTGTTTCTCCATTTGCAGTTGTTGTTTCTGCCTGCAAAGTCTGGTATAAAAGTGATTTGAATTCTGTATTTTGGCTCTTATATGCTGTTGTATTTACATTGGAAATATTATTTGCAATGGTATCTACTGAAGTCTGTTCGGAACGCATTCCCGAAGCAGCAGTCCACAATGATCTTAACATACGCTTTCTCCTTAACTAAAATGCTTATACTTTACCTACCTGGCTTACTGCCATTTCCAAGGTCTGGTCTTCCGTCTGAATCATTTTTTGTCCAGCCTCATAAGCACGCTGAATTGTAATCATACTGACCATTTCATCTACAATGTTTACATTCGAAGTTTCTAAGCATCCTTGCTCAATAGAAGCGTCTGACGCCACAAGTGTAGCTCCATCTACAGTTTCATATAAATTCTCACCATATTTTGCAAGATAATTATAATTCGTGAAATCCACCAGTCCGATTTGAGCAACTACTGCACCACCCTGGTATACATTTCCCTGGGCATCTACCGTATATTCCTGAACCGGATCTATTTTGACATAAGCATTTTCTCCTGTTTGTCCATTCAAAGCTGCATTGGCATTCAAAAGATAATCGCCATCTGCAGTCACAAAATAACCATCTTTGTTAACGGTGAATTCTCCATCTCTGGTATATTTAATAGAGGTATTTCCCTGCTTATCTGTAAATTCAATTGCAAAAAATCCCTCTCCGCTGATTGCCAAATCAGAAGGCTTATCTGTTACTTTAAAACTTCCCTGGCTGTAATCGGTATAGGTTTCTCCTATATCTACACCCATATTAATATAGCCGATATTCTTCGGTAAACTTCCAGAAGAGGTATCCTTAATTTTAATTGCTAACGTATCATCAAAAGCCTGAGCAGTTGCCCCTTCTTTTTTGTATCCCGTAGTATTTGCATTTGCCAAATTATTGGTAAGTGTATCCAAGCGTCTCTGCTCGTTTATCATTCCGGTATACGCGGTATAAAGGCCTTTTACCATTTGTCCTCCTTTATGTTGCCGGTCTCCTCCGTGATAAAATTTATCTCCCTGATAAAAAACCATACAACATCTCAATTTCTATTTCGGCTTCAATTCACAATTACTTTACCATAAAATAATAAAAATCCAAAATAAAAAGCGTCCATTTCAAAAATGAACGCTTAGTACTCATATTAAACTTCTTTTACTCCTGTATCCCCGGCCATAAATTCTACATAACGACCAGTTCCAACAGCAACACAAGTCATTGGATCTTCTGCTGTCATCGTATTAATTCCGGTACGGTCTTCCATAAGCTCTTCCAAGCCACGAAGTAATGCACCACCACCAGTTAGAATAATTCCACGATCTGCAACATCAGCTGCAAGTTCAGGAGGAGTCTTCTCTAATACCGAATGTACAGCTTCCACGATGTTTGCAGTAGGCTCACGAAGTGCCTCTTCCATTTCTTCAGAAGAAACTTCAATTGTCTTTGGTAAACCAGTAACCAGGTTACGTCCACGAACATCCATTGTTTCAGGCTCTGGAAGTGGATAACAGGTTCCAATATTAATCTTAACATCCTCTGCTGTTCTTTCACCAATCAAAAGATTGTGCTTCTTTCTCATGAAACGAACAATTGCTTCATCAAAATCATCACCTGCAATCTTAATAGATGTGCTGACAACAGAACCACCTAATGAAATTACAGCAATATCTGCAGTACCACCACCGATATCTACAATCATATTTCCGCAAGGTTTTGAAATATCAATACCTGCTCCGATTGCTGCCGCAATAGGTTCTTCAATAATATATACTTCACGTGCGCCAGCTGCATAGGCTGCATCTTCAACGGCACGCTTCTCAACTTCTGTTACACCACTAGGTACACATACAGAAATCTTTGGTTTACGATAACTTCTTTTTCCTAATGCTTTCTGGATGAAGTATTTAATCATCTTCTCTGTAACAGTATAATCAGAAATTACACCCTGACGGAGAGGACGAACTGCAACAATATTACCCGGTGTACGACCAAGCATTAAACGTGCTTCTTCTCCAATTGCTTTTATTTTATTTGTATCACGATCAAAGGCTACTACTGAAGGCTCTTTTAAAACAACGCCCTTTCCTTTTACGTAAACTAAAATACTTGCTGTTCCTAAATCTATTCCAATATCTGCTGAATTAAACGGCATGACTATAGTCTCCTTTCAACCTAATTCCGGCACTATATTTCCATTATAGCCATTTGTTTTATTTTTTCAATCCTATTTTATAG
>JAIKXK010000241.1 GCA_024684155.1 Lachnospiraceae bacterium
TACAGAATTAATTCGTTAAGAAAAATGATAGTTTAATGAAAAAGGACAAGATTATGATGAGTGTATCATAAATCTTGTCCTTTTTTATTATTTTGCTAAGGTAACACCTTCTTTGGAAGGGTGTACAGTAATGGAGTAGTTAGTGTGGTATATTACATATCCTGGTGCTGCACCGGCTACCTTTTTTAATTGTTTCTTTTGTGTGTAGTCAATATCTATTTTGTCCTGATCACGACCATTAGAATAGTAACCTGCCAGGGAAGCTGCGATTTCAAAAATGTGGTCGGGAAGTTCTTCATTGTTGGCCTTTACAATTACATGACTGCCTGGAATGGTTTTTGAATGAAACCACCAATCATTCCCTGTGGCAATTTTAAAGGTGACTTCTTCGTTTTGGTAGTTGTTTTTCCCTACATAAATGTCATATCCGTCTTCGGTAATAAAATGAAGGGGTTTCGTCTTTTTGTTTTGACCTTTTTTGCTTTGAGGACGTTTTTTTGTAAAACCATATTCATATAATTCCTGACGAATCATTTGTAAATCAGCTTCATTTTCTGCAATAGAAAGGGCGGAAAGAATGGAATTTAAATGGTCAATGGCTTTCTTTGTCTCTTCAATATAGGTATCTAAAGCCTCTTTTGTTCGTTTTAATTTGTTATATTTTGTATAGAATTTATTTGCATTTTCCATAATGGAAAGAGTTTCGTCTAAGGGAATGACGATTTCTTCCTGATTGTAGTAATTAATTACTGTAACTTTTTTTTCTCCGGCTTTTAGTTGGTAGGCGTTTGCAGTTAAAAGCTCTCCATATAACTGGAATTTATCCATAGAAGCAGTATCCTTTAGCTGCTTTGTTTGGATATTTAGTTTTTTTACATTCCGTTCCATCAGGATATTAATTTGTTTTCTTAAATCCTGGGATTTTTGATCCATGTTATTCTTTAGATTTTTTGTGGCATAGAAGTTCTCTAATGCTTCAGAAATAGAATCAAAGGCAAAGGAGTTCATATCCTGATACATTTTCAGGTGGAAAGGATAAACTTCCACAGGTTTATTCTTTACTTTGTCTTGAATTACAACAGGGGCAAAGCTATGGTTGGAAAGATCGTCTACTAAGTGTAAAAATTCCTGATAAAAGGCATCCTTTTGCCAATCGCTAAGAGATAAAACAGAAGCGTCAGAATCTATCTGTAATCGTACACATAATTCTTCGGCCATAACAGGACCAAATCCAGTAAAAGAGGATAGAATCATTTTTTTAATAGAAAGAGGACGCTTTAATACATCTTCATAAAAATCCTCTTTGGATATTTCAAAACAGTTGTAGTGGTTTTCCTGTCTTGGAATGAAATAATCACGGTTTGGAAGTACCTCTCGGACAGAAGAAACGGCAACACTTACATGCTTGATACTATCTAAGATTTTATTGTCCTCATCACATAAAATGATATTAGAGTGTTTCCCCATAATTTCTACATAGAGATGTTTTTTTGCAGGATCCCCCAGTTCGTTTAGGTGTTCAATTTCAATATCGATGACACGCTCCATATCAATTTGTTTTACAGAGGCAATGCGGCCACTGTTAATATACTTTCGTAGTAGCATACAAAAGTTAGGGGCTGTCATAGGACTTTCCTTATTTTCTTTTGTTAGATAAATTACAGGAAGTGAAGCTAAGGCAGAAATTAAAAGACGATAGGTTTTACGGTCTTTTGAAGCAGTAATAATTAATTCTTCTTTCTCTGGCTGTGCTATTTTTTTAATATGACTTCCTGCTAAGATTTCATTTAATTCGTTTGCTACTGCATGCAAACAGATTCCGTCAATAGACATTTGTATTCTCCAAAAATATTTTTAAAATTCGTGCAGCCCTTATTTTACAAGGGTTTAAAGCAATTGTAAAGGTTATAAAAATTTGACAAAGAAAGATAATGTTTACTATAATACAACTATTGTGAATATTTGTGCCTAAATGTAGACATAAAGAGTATAATTGGAGGCGTTATGGCAAGCAGTATGACCGGGTTTGGCCATTATGAAGTGGTATCAAGCTCATTGAAAGTTGTAGTGGAAATTAAGTCAGTGAATCATCGATTTTTAGATATGAACTTAAAACTTCCACGTAAGTTTACATTTTTTGAAAATGATGCAAGAAATCTAATTAAAAATCGTATTTCCCGAGGTAAGGTTGATGTTTATGTAAGTTATGAAGAAAACCTTGATCAGGGAGTGGAAGTTACTTATCATCCTGAGGTTGCAAAAAAATACTATGATGGTCTGGTACAGTTAAAAGAACAGTTTGGTTTGACAGATAATATTTCTATTGGTTTACTTGCAAAATTCCCTAATGTATTTACGGAAGAAGCAAAAGAAGAAGACCAGGATGAATTATCAAAAATCTTAACAGAGGCTTTTGATGGAGCACTTGATGAGTTTGTAAAGAATCGTAGCCAGGAGGGTGAGCGCTTGGTGAGCGATTTAATTTCAAAAATGGATGAAATGGAAGGGCTTGTATTAAAGGTAGAAGAACGTTCTCCAGAAATTATTGAAGAATACAAACAGAGACTTTTAGCAAAAACAAAAGACTTAATTGATAACAATCAAATTGAAGAATCCAGAATTGCGGCTGAAGTAGTTTTATTCTCTGATAAGATTTGTGTAGACGAGGAAATTGTTCGCTTAAAAAGTCATGTAAAAGAAGGAAAAGATACCCTTCTTCATAAAGAGGAAGTTGGACGTAAGATGGATTTTCTGGCACAGGAAATGAACCGTGAATCCAATACCATTCTTTCAAAGTCTACAGATGTGACTATTGCAGATCTCGGTATCGAGCTAAAAACTTTAATTGAAAAGATTAGAGAACAAATTCAAAATTTAGAGTAAGAGGCAAATGAAATAATGGATTTTAGTAAAGGATTAGTAATTGTATTATCTGGGTTTTCAGGTGCTGGAAAAGGTACCATAATGAAACACCTTTTAAAACATCATAAAGATGAGTATTATCTTTCTATTTCAGCTACTTCAAGAGCAATGAGAACAGGTGAAAAGGAAGGCAGAGATTATTTCTTCAAGACAAGAGAAGAGTTTGAAGCAATGATTAAAAATAATGAATTATTAGAGTATACCGAGTTTAATGGTAATTACTATGGTACACCAAAGGCCTATGTGGAATCTCTTGTAAATGAAGGGAAAGACGTTGTGCTTGAAATAGAAATTGACGGAGCTTTACAGGTAAAGAAAATTTATCCGGAAGCTTTATTATTATTTGTAACGCCACCAGATGCCACTTCTTTAAAGGATCGTTTGGTTGGCAGAGCTACAGAAACAAAAGAAGTGATTGAACAGAGATTATCCATAGCTTATGATCAGTCATTTTTAATGGATAAATATGATTATTTGGTAGTGAATGATGATTTATCAAGTTGCGTGAAGCGTGTTCATAACACAATTCAGTCTGAAAAATACCGCGCATCCAGAAATCTTCAAAATATAGACATTATTCAAAAAGAATTAAAGATGTATTCGAAAGGAGAAAATTAGAATGATACTTCCATCTTATGTAGAATTAATGAAAGTTGTAAATGAGGACACTGCTTTAGTAGGGGAAGAACCTGTTGTTAACAGCCGTTACAGCATTGTATGTGCAACTGCAAAACGTGCTCGTCAGATTGTAGCAGGAGATGAACCATATATTTCTGATTATCAGGGAAAGAAACCGCTTTCTATTGCTGTTCAGGAGTTATACGAAGGAAAATTAAAGATTCTTACTTCTGATGAAGTAGAAGAAAAAGACGCTGAACTTGCAGCATACAAAGAGCAGAAAGCTCTTGAGAAAAAAGCTTTAGAAGAAGCTGCTGAAGGTGAAGAGGATTCTGAGGAGGCATAAATGAAAGCCTGTTTTGTATCCCTAGGATGTGACAAAAACCTCGTAGACACGGAACATATGATGGCCATCCTTTCTAGTGATGGGTTTATGTTTGTTTCAGAGCCTGAAAAAGCAGATGTTGTTATTATTAATAGCTGCTGCTTTATTTCCGATGCTTTAGAAGAAAGCATCAATACCATTATAGAAATTGGTAGTTTAAAAGAAGAAGGACATTTAAAAGCTTTGATTTTAGCAGGATGCTTAGGTCAAAGATTTACCGAGGAAGTACTTGCAGAATTACCGGAAGTAGATGGTATTTTAGGAACAAATTCCTACGATGATTTGTTACAGATTATACATAGTGCCTTAGAGGGGAAAAAGGAAGTTGTTAAAAAAGACTTTTCTTCTTTACCGTCAAATGCAAAAGGAAGATATCTAACGAACGTAGTTCCTTATACCTATTTAAAAATAGCAGAAGGCTGTGATAAACACTGTACCTATTGTATTATTCCTTCCATTCGAGGTGATTATCGAAGTGTTCCTTTAGAGGAGCTGGTTTTTGAAGCTAAAAATTTAGCAGTACAGGGAGTAAAAGAATTAAATCTTGTGGCTCAGGAAGTTACCTTATATGGTGTGGATTTATATGGAAAAAAATCTTTGACGCTATTATTGGATAAACTATCTGAAATAGAAGGCATTGAGTGGATTCGACTCTTATATTGCTATCCAGAGGAAATTACGGAAGAATTAGTAGCGTATATGGCAAGTAACAAAAAGATTTGTCATTACATTGATATGCCAATACAGCATTGTTCAGATGAAATCTTAGGTCGTATGGGACGTAAAACTTCAAAGGCTGATATTGAAGAAAAGATTTCCTTGTTACGAAGTAAAATGCCGGATATAGCACTTCGTACCACCTTAATTTGTGGTTTTCCTGGAGAGACAGAAGAACACCACAAGGAACTTTTGCAATTTGTAAAAGATGCATCCTTTGATCGATTAGGTTGTTTTTCTTATTCCAGAGAAGAAGGAACGCCTGCAGCAAAATTTGAAAATCAAATTGATGATAAAATAAAAGATAAGTGGCGTGATGAAGTAATGGAACTTCAGCAACAGATTATTTTTGAAACCAATGAATCTTTAGTAGGTCAAAGGTTAGAATGCTTCGTGGAAGGAAAAGTGGAAGATGGTGTTTATGCTGCCAGAACTTATCGAGATGCTCCAGAAGTAGATGGATATATATTTATAGAAACAAATAGAGAATTAATGAGTGGCGATATTGTTTGTTGCAATGTTACCGGATTTAAAGAATACGACTTGATTGGAGAGTTATAAAATGAATTTACCAAATAAATTAACCATATTTCGTGTAATTTTAATTCCATTTTTTGTTATTGCATTATTAATTGCACCGGATAATTTTACAAATAGATTGGTAGCAGATGCAATTTTTATTGTAGCAAGTCTGACTGATATGTTAGATGGAAAGATTGCCAGAAAGTACAATCTTGTAACGAATTTTGGAAAATTTATGGATCCTTTGGCGGATAAGCTTTTAGTTTGTTCAGCTATGATTTGTTTAGTAGCATTAAATCAGTTGCCAGCCTGGGTTTGTATCGTAATTATTGCCAGAGAATTTATTATTTCTGGATTCCGTTTGATTGCATCTGATAATGGAATTGTAATTGCAGCCAGTTACTGGGGAAAATTTAAAACAGTTTTCCAGATGGCCATGGTAATTGTTATGATTGTTGCTACCTATAATCACGTTTTATATGTTCTTGGCGAAGTACTTATGTGGATTGCTTTGGTCCTTACCATTGTTTCCCTGATTGATTATATTGTTAAGAATAAAGATGTTTTAAAAGAGCAAAAATAATGGATATTGTTTTTGAAGTTGTAGATGAATTAAAAAAGAAGAACTTAAAAATCTCCACTGCGGAATCATGTACAGGTGGACTGATTGCCTCATCCATTGTAGATGTTCCAGGTGTATCTGCTTTTTTTGATGAAGGCTATGTAACCTATTCCAACGAATCAAAGAATAAAAATCTATTCGTGGATTGGGAAATTTTAAATACCTATGGTGCAGTAAGCAAAGAATGCGCCGAGGCTATGGCAGAAGGATTACATAAAAGAACGGGGGCAGATATTTGCATTTGCAGTACAGGAATTGCAGGTCCTGATGGTGGGAGCAAAGAAAAGCCAGTAGGCACCGTGTTTTTAAGTTGTTACTATGATGGAAAATGTAGAGTGATTGAAAACCACTTTACGGGAAACAGAAGTGAAGTCAGATCCGCTTCTACAATAAAGGCATTTTCTCTTGTGCTAGAGTGCCTTAAAAAACTATAGGAGTTTTTATGTTACGAGTAATTGCTGGTGAAGCAAGGTCCATACCTTTGAAAACCCTTGATGGGTTGGATACGAGACCAACAACAGATCGTGTGAAAGAAACCTTGTTTAACTTGTTGCAAAATTATATTTATGATTGCAGATTTTTAGATTTGTTTGCTGGTAGTGGACAGATTGGAATTGAGGCTTTAAGCCGTGGAGCAAGAGAGGCTGTTTTTGTTGAAAAAAATAAAAAAGCCTGCGATATTATTGAACAAAATCTTACAAAAACAAAGCTTATAGAGAATGCTTGTGTTTTAAAAAAAGACGTGATTTCGGCGCTTCCTTTTCTAGGCAGTGAATTCGATATTATTTTTATGGATCCACCTTATGCTCTGGGAGTTGAGAAGGAAGTCCTAGCTTCTATTAAAGAACATAGTGTCTTAGCGGAAGATGGACAGATAATTATAGAGGCAGATTTAAATAGAGATTTTTCTTTTGTAACTGATATGGGATATGAGATTATAAAAGAAAAGATCTATAAAACTAATAAGCATGTTTTCTTAAGGAGCTAAAAATGAAAAGAGCAATTTATCCGGGAAGCTTTGACCCAATTACTTTCGGACACATGGATATAATTGAGCGATCATCAAAAATGTTTGATGAAATTATAGTTGCAGTATTAAACAACAGTCAAAAAAATTCGTTGTTTTCTGTGGATGAACGTGTTACGATTATTAAGGATTTAGTAAAGGATTTTGCCAATGTAAAGGTGATGTCTTTTGAAGGTCTTTTGGTTGATTTTGCAGATCAGGTTGAAGCAAATATTATCATTCGAGGACTTAGAGCGGTAACGGATTTTGAGTATGAAATTCAAATCGCCCAAACCAATCATGTAGAAAATCCAAAACTTGATACCGTGTTTTTGACTACATCTTTAAATTATTCTTATTTAAGTTCAAGTGTAGTGAGAGAGTTTGCATCTTATGGAGGAGATATTTCGAAGTTTGTTCCGGAAAAGATTATTCCTCTTATTTTAGACAAGTATAAAAAGTAGACAAGGAGAGAATTTTTTATGGCCAGTGCAATTGAAGATATTATCGATGAGCTTGAAGAGTACATAGACAGCTGTAAACCATCATCGTTTTTTTCTGATTCAAAGATTACTGTGAATCGAGATGATATTGAAGGCTTATTGGAAGAACTTAGAAGCAAAACTCCCGAAGAAATTCGAAGATATCAAAAGATTATTAGCAATAAGGAAGCGATTCTAGCAGATGCTAGAGCCAAGGCAGATCAAATTATTGCAGAAGCTCAGATTACTACAAACGAATTAGTTTCCGAACATCAGATTATGCAGCAGGCATATGCTCAGGCAAATGAAGTTGTTATGATAGCAACAAAACAAGCTCAGGAAATGCTTGATTCTGCTACAAAAGATGCTAATGATATACGTACTGGAGCTATTGCATATACCGATCAGCTATTAAAGAGTGTACAGGATGTTCTTGCAAGTTCCATTGATACAACAAGAAGCAGAAATGAGTCTTATTTAAAAACGATGCAGGGATATTTAGATGTTGTAGTAGCAAATCGTACAGAACTTGCACCTGAAACAGAGGCTCCAAAACCAGAACCTAAAAAAACTATGGAGCATAAAAGTGTTGAACATAAACCTGTAGAGAAGACGGTAGCACAAAAACAGGAACCAAAAGTAGAAGAAATGAAGAAAACGGAAGTGACTGGAACAACTTCAGAAGAAGCACAAGCGGTATTAAACATTCCCGATTCCTTCTTTAATAAAGAGTAATTAAGATCCGGAAGAGTTTTCTTCCGGATTTATTTTTAATCATATGAAAGAAATAATTATTGATAAGTCATCAGAAAACCAACGTTTTGATAAGTTTTTAAAAAAGTATTTTAAAGAAGCAACCGGTGGTTTTTTGTACAAAATGTTACGAAAAAAGAATATTACCTTAAATGGGAAAAAAGCAGATGGAAGAGAAATACTAAAAACAGATGATGTGATACGCGTTTTTTTTTCCGATGAAACCTTTTCTAAAATGAAGGGAGATTTTGGAAATAAAAAAGCAATTTCTTTACATGTTGAAAATATGCCACCTTTAGATATTCTCTTTGAAAATGAGGATTTTTTAGCAGTAAATAAACAAAAAAATCTGCTGTCACAAAAAGCAAAAAAAGAAGATATCTCTTTAAATGAAATGTTATTATCATATTTATATGATAAGAAGAAGATTAAAGAGGAAAGTCTTCATATCTTTAGGCCATCCGTCATGAATCGCCTAGACCGAAATACAACAGGAATTGTGCTTTTTGCAAAGACTCTAAAGGGTGCTCAATTTTTAAGTGAAGTAATTAAAGATAAAGATCATCCTAAGATTTATCGTGTCATCGTAAAGGGATGTCTTTCTGAAAAGATGCTACTGAAGGATTATCTGATAAAAGATGAATCTAATAATACAGTATCTGTATTAAAGGAAAAAACAGCCAATGCAAAAGAGATTATAACAGGGGTAAAACCACTTTTTACAAATGGTGAAATTACACTGGCGGAAGTTTCTTTGTATACAGGAAGAACACACCAAATTAGAGCCCATTTAAGTTTCTATGGATACCCTGTTATTGGGGATTCAAAGTATGGTGATAAGGAAACGAATTTTCATTATAAAAATAAATTTAAAGTTACATCTCAGCTGTTACATGCCTATGGGTTTTATATACCTACCGTTGGCAATGTGACATGTAATCCTCCAAAGATTTTTGATGATGTACTTTCATAGGAGAAGTTATGCCAACATGGAAATCTCGTGGATTACGTGGTTCCACATTAGAAGATTTTATTAATCAAACCAATGAAGTATATAAAGAACATAATCTTGCTTTGATTCAAAAAATCCCAACACCCATTACTCCTGTAAATATTGATCAACAAACAAGACATATTACCTTAGCTTATTTTGAACAAAAAAGTACGGTAGATTATATTGGGGTAGTACAAGGGATTCCTGTTTGTTTTGATGCCAAGGAGTGTAATAGTGAAACCTTTCCTTTACAAAATATTCATGAGCATCAGATGGATTTTATGAAAAGATTTGAAGCACAGGATGGGATTTCTTTTTTTATTATTTATTTTTCTGTAAAGGAACAGTTCTATTATCTTTCTTATGAGGAGGCACTTTTCTTTTGGGAAAGAGGAAAAAATGGTGGTAGAAAAAGCTTTCGCATTGATGAATTAAAGGAAGAATATTTCTTTTCTTTGAAACCTAATTTGCCAGTTCCATATTTGGATATGATACAAAAGGATTTAGAGAAAAGGTAACTTGACAGTTAATGGTAATTTCAATATAATTAATTTTATCTGTTAGCACATTAGCAGACTAAAGTGCAGAGTTAAAACCTAAGGAAAGGATACTTTATGAATAAATTATTACATACACCCGAGGGGGTTCGGGATATTTACAATGAGGAATTTAAAAAGCGTCAGTATTTAGAAAAGCAGATGTTAGATGTAATAAAATCCTTTGGATATGAAAATATTCAAACACCTACTTTTGAATTTTTTGATATATTTGGAAAAGAAATCGGTACCTTATCTGCAAAAAATTTATATAAATTTTTTGACCGGGAAGGAAATACGTTAGTACTTCGCCCAGATTTTACACCATCTGTGGCGAGAGCAGCAGCAAAGTATTTTGCTTCTGATTATTCTGCCCCAATTCGTTTGTCTTATTTTGGAAATGTATTTTTAAATAATTCAAACTACCAGGGGCGTCTAAAGGAGTCCACACAGTTAGGATGTGAATTAATAGGAGATGATACTTTAGATGCTGATGCAGAAATAATTTCAGCTGCCTGCGGTTGTCTTTCATCTGTTGGTTTAAAGGATTTTAAAATTTCTATTGGCCATTCCTCTATCTTTGGAGGTTTAGTTGAAGCAGCTAAGTTTAATGATGAAGAAGTAGAAGAATTAAAGGAATTAATATTAAATAAAAACTTCTTTGGTGTGGAAGAATTTATTGATACTAAAAATTTAGATGACAAGCTTCGCAGTTTGTTTTCTATTTTAAAGCAGTTTTACTCTTCCCCTGATGAATGGAAGGAGTTAGGAGAAAAAGCAAAGGCATATCCAAAAGTATATGATGCCCTGGTCTATTTTGAAAAGCTTTATGAACTATTAGAGACTTATGGGGTAAGTGATTATATTTCCTTTGAAATGGGACTTATTTCACAGTTTCAGTATTATACTGGAGTTGTATTTTCAGGATATTCCTATGGATCCGGTGAGCCAATTGTAAAGGGTGGTCGCTATGATCGATTACTTTCTAATTTTGGAAAAGATGCTCCTGCAATAGGATTTGCTGTTTTAGTAGATCAGTTACAGTTAGCCATTGACAGACAAAAAATTTCTATTCCTATTGATAAGAATAAAGATGTTATTTTATATAAAAAGGAAGATCGTCAAAAGGCTATTGCTAAGGCAAAGACCTATAGAGATTATGGAAAAATCGTTCAGATGATTCGTATTTTAGATTTATCAGAAGTAGAAAAATATAAAGAAATATTTAGTGACTATTATGTGGAAGTAATTGAGGATTAGTTATGAGTGAAGATCGTTATTTAACAGTTGCATTGGGAAAAGGCAGACTTGCAAAGTCTGCTATGGAAATATTTGAAGCCATTGGCATTACCTGTGAAGAAATGAAGGATAAGGATTCTCGTAAACTTATCTTTGTAAATGAAGAATATAAAATGCGTTTCTTCTTATCAAAAGGACCAGATGTTCCCACCTATGTAGAATATGGTGCAGCAGATATTGGTATTGTTGGAGAAGATACTATTTTAGAGGAAGCAAGAAATGTATATGAGGTTTTGGATTTAGGCTTTGGAAAGTGTAGAATGTGTGTATGTGGACCAAAGGAAGCTCAGGAATACTTAAACCATCAGGAGTTAATTCGTGTGGCAACAAAATATCCTCGTATTGCGAAAAATTACTTCTATAACAGAAAAGGTCAGACCATTGATATTATTAAATTAAATGGTTCCATTGAACTTGCTCCAATTGTTGGACTTTCTGAAGTAATTGTAGATATAGTTGAAACGGGAAGTACCTTAAGAGAGAATGGACTTGTAGTTTTAGAAGAGGTTTGTCCACTATCTGCAAGAGTAATTGTAAACCAGGTTTCCATGAAAATGGAAAATGAAAGAATCACAAAAATTATTACTGATTTGAAAAAAGTATTAGAGGAAAGAAAATGAGAATTCAGACATTAACAAAAGAATCAACAAAAACTTTATTATCAGAACTTTTAAAGCGTTCTCCTGCAAATTACACTACCTATGAAAGCAGTGTGAAAGAAATTGTAGATAATGTTCGCGAAAAAGGAGATGAGGCAGTTTTTGATTATACCCTTCGCTTTGATGGAGCAAAGGTAGATGCCAGTAATTTAATTGTTACAGAAGAAGAAATAAAGCGTGCGTATGAAGAGGTGGATCCATCCCTTTTAGACGTAATTCGAAAGTCCCTTGTAAATATTCGGGAGTTTCATGCAAAGCAGTTACAAAATAGTTGGTTTGAAAGCGATAACAAAGGAATTATTTTAGGTCAAAAGGTAACAGCCTTAGAAAATGTAGGTGTTTATGTACCAGGTGGAAAGGCAGTTTATCCTTCCTCTGTACTTATGAATATTGTACCTGCAAAAGTAGCAGGAGTAGATCATATTTTTATGTGTACACCTCCAGATAAAGAGGGAAAAGTATGTGCCTCTACCTTAGTAGCAGCAAAGGAAGCAGGAGCAGATGTGGTTTATAAAGTAGGGGGTGCCCAGGCAGTTGCAGCCATGGCCTTTGGAACTGAGTCTATTCAAAAAGTGGATAAAATTGTTGGACCTGGAAATATTTATGTTGCCCTTGCTAAAAAAGCAGTGTTTGGCCATGTAAGTATTGATTCCATAGCTGGACCTTCTGAAATTTTAGTTCTTTGTGATGAGACTGCAAATCCACATTTTGTAGCTGCAGATTTACTGTCACAGGCAGAACATGATGAACTTGCATCAGCTATAATGATTACAACTTCACGTGAAATGGCAGAGAAGGTTTCAGAAGAAATCGATGATTATTTAAAGGTTTTATCACGTAAAGAAATTATTCAAAAGTCATTGGATAATTATGGATATATATTAGTGGCAGAATCCATGGAGGAAGCCATTGATGCAACCAATGCCATTGCGTCAGAGCACTTGGAAATTGTGACAAAAAATCCTTTTGAAACAATGACAAAGATTAGAAATGCAGGAGCTATTTTCTTGGGAGAATATTCTTCGGAACCTTTAGGAGATTATTTCGCAGGACCAAACCATGTACTTCCAACAAATGGTACGGCAAGATTCTTTTCTGCTCTTGGTACTGATGATTTTATTAAAAAATCATCTATTATTTCATATTCAAAGGATGCCCTAAAAGAGGTGCATAAGGATATTGAACAATTTGCTACCTGTGAACAGTTGACGGCTCACGCAAATTCGATTAAAGTTAGATTTGAGAATGAATAATGTGAGGTTATTATGTCGGAAGAAAGAATAGCTACCATTACAAGAAAAACAAAAGAAACGGATATCTCGGTTACAATAAATTTAGATGGAACAGGAAAGTGTGACGTAAATACTGGTATCGGTTTTTTTGATCATATGTTAGAGGGCTTTGCCCGACATGGTCTATTTGACTTAACCCTTAGTTGTAAGGGAGACTTGGTTGTGGATTGTCATCATACCATTGAAGATTGCGGAATCGTACTGGGGTCTGCTATCAGAAAAGCCATAGGAGATAAAAAAGGAATCAAACGTTATGGAAGTTTAATGCTTCCTATGGATGAAACTCTGGTTCTTTGCGCCTTGGATTTGTCTGGAAGACCATATTTAAATTTTGATGCAAATTTTATGGTAGAGCGAGTAGGATATTTTGACACAGAAATGGTACGGGAATTTTTCTATGCAATTTCCTATACTGCTGGAATGAATATTCATATCAAAGTTTTAGACGGAAGTAACGCACATCATATGATAGAAGCTATGTTTAAAGCTTTTGCAAAGGCTTTAGATGAAGCTACAGTAAAAGACCCAAGAATTACGGATTTATTATCCACAAAGGGCAGTTTGTAAATAGGAGTTTAATAAGAATGGAACATAAAAATATTGTTGCCACTATCTACTTAAAAGATGGTAAGGCAGTGAAGGGATTGCATGATACAACAGAAGGTGTTGATGTCCTTGAACTTGCTCAAATGTACAATGATAGTGGAATTGATAAGATTATTTGTATTGATCTTTCTAAGGAGGACGAGGAACACGAAAAAAATATTTTGGCAATTCGTGAAATCAATCGTACCATTGATGTGAAAACCTGTGGTGGTGGAAACATTAAAAGGTTAGAAGATGTAAAGAAGTTTTTGTACGCTGGATGTATTGAAGTAGTTTTAAATGGTTCAAAACCAGAAACAGCAGAACTCTTTGAAGAAGCTGCAAAGAGATTTGGTCAGGAAAAGATTTTAGTGTCAATTAATACACTTGATTTCTTATTTAAAAATGGAAAAGTCATGTCTTCTTATGTTCATGAATTAATTGTTATGAACAAAGAATTAGTTCTTGGATTGGAAAACCTTACAGATGTACCTTATATTTTGGTACAAAATGAAGAAGATGTAGAAGAGATTCAAAAGGTATTATCTTCTGAAAAAATTCGTGGTATCTATGGCGATTTTATTAATGATACCAATACAGATATTATGAGCTTAAAAGCTACTTTATCAGAACGCGGTATCCTTATGGATAACTTTGAACCTAAACTAAAATGGGAAGATTTAAAGACAAATTCCGATGGATTAATTCCATGTATTGTTCAGGATTATAAGACAAATGAAGTTCTTATGATGGCTTATATGAATGAAGAAAGCTTTAATACCACTATTCGTCTTGGAAAGATGACGTATTACAGTCGTTCCCGTAGAGAACTTTGGATTAAAGGTATGACATCTGGTCATACACAGTATGTAAAATCTCTTACAGCAGATTGTGATTATGACACCTTACTTGCAAAGGTTTCCCAGGTAGGAGGAATTGCCTGCCATACAGGGGCACCAAGCTGTTTCTTTAACGAAATCGTAAAGAAAGAATATGTAGAGCGTAATCCATTAAAAATCTTTGAAGATGTATATCAGGTAATTTGTGATCGTAAGGTAAATCCAAAAGAAGGAAGCTACACCAACTATCTGTTTGATAAAGGCATTGATAAGATCTTAAAGAAAGTGGGAGAAGAAGCAACAGAAATTGTAATTGCTGCGAAAAACCCTAATAACGAAGAAGTAGTATATGAAACCTCAGATTTCTTGTATCATTTAATGGTACTTATGGTAGAAAAAAATGTATCTTGGGAAGATGTGGTCCGTGAATTGGCTCAGCGATAGATACTTGCAGTTTCATAAGTTTATTATGTATAATGATTCCGACCTGTATAGTGGGTCGGAATTTTTATTTAAAGGAATTGTATGAGAAAGTTATTTTTAAGTGATGAAATTTTAATGTCCGTGGAAAAATCTGCGAGATATATTGGAAATGAAGTAAATTCAGTGAAGAAAGACCCTTCATCGGTGGATCTTCGATTTTGTATGTGTTTTCCAGATGTTTATGAAATTGGAATGAGCCATCTTGGAATTCAGATTTTATATGAAATGATGAACCGAAGAGAAGATGTGTACTGTGAACGAGTATATTCTCCCTGGCCGGATTTACATAAGATTATGAAGGAAAAAGACATTCCTTTATTTGCCTTAGAAACCCAGGAGCCTATTAAGAATTTTGATATGCTTGGTATTACCCTTCAATATGAAATGTGTTATACCAATATTTTACAAATCTTAGATTTAAGCCAGATTCCACTTTTGACAAAGAATCGAAGTGATAGTGACCCTATCATTATTGGTGGTGGACCATGTGTATATAATCCAGAGCCAATTGCTCCATTTTTCGATATTTTATATATTGGAGAAGGAGAGACTAGCTATGATGAGCTTTTTGATTTGTATATCGGAATGAAAAAAGAAGGAAACTTTCATCGAGAAGAGTTTCTGCGTAAGGCTAGTAATATTCCAGGTTTGTATGTACCTTCTTTATATGAAGTTACCTATAAAGAAGATGGAACCATAGAAGATTTTTATCCTATTTATGAAGATGTTCCAAAGACCGTAAAGCGTCAGGTAGTTACAGATATGGATAGCTCTGCTTATCCGACAAAACCTATTGTACCTTTTGTACAGGCAACACAGGATAGAGCTGTTCTTGAAATTCAAAGAGGCTGTATTAGAGGTTGTAGATTTTGTCAGGCTGGTATGATATATCGCCCTAATAGAGAGCGTAGCTATGAAGTGTTAAAGGATTATGCGAAAGAGATTTTAGCTTCTACAGGACATGATGAAATTTCTCTTTCTTCTTTAAGTTCCAGTGACTATACCCAGTTGCCGGAGCTTGTAAACTTTTTAATTGATGATTGCTGCAAAGATGGAGTAAATATATCGTTGCCATCCCTTCGTATAGATGCCTTTTCTTTGGATGTAATGTCAAAGGTTCAAGACATTAAAAAAAGTTCCGTTACCTTTGCTCCGGAGGCCGGTTCTCAAAGAATGAGAAATGTTATTAACAAAGGACTTACGGTCGAAGATATATTGGGCGGAGCCGAAAAAGCATTTATTGGTGGATGGAATAAGGTGAAGCTTTATTTTATGCTTGGTCTTCCTTCAGAAACAGAAGAGGATATGAAGGCAATCCCAATGCTTGGAAATGAAATTGCAGCCCTGTATTATGAAACGGTGCCAAAGGAAAAACGAAATGGAAAATGTCAGATTACCATGTCAACCTCCTTTTTTGTTCCGAAACCATTTACTCCTTTCCAATGGGCTAGAATGTATACAAAAGATGAATACTTACATCGTGCAAAGATTGTAAATGATACCATGAAAGAACAGCTAAATCATAAGAGCCTTCGCTATCAGTGGCATCATGCCGATGTTACTGTATTAGAAGGAATCTTTGCTAGAGGTGATCGAAAAGTAGCTGATGTAATTTTATATGCCTATGAACATGGACAATATTTTGATGCCTGGGGTGAGTTTTTCGATGTGGAAAAATGGGATGAGGCTTTTCGTGCCTGCAACGTAGATCCTGATTTTTATATTATGCGTGAACGTGATATTGATGAAGTATTCCCATGGGATTTTATTGATTGTGGAGTAACAAAGAAATTCTTACAAAGAGAGTGGCTGCGTTCCAAAGAAGAAAAGGTAACAAAGAAT
>JAIKXK010000243.1 GCA_024684155.1 Lachnospiraceae bacterium
GCAAAGGTAGAAAGATGGGCTAATTTTTCATCTTCTCGTTGCTTGTCAAAAACTGCTTTGTTATTTGCAATTTTATATTCTGCTACTTCTGTGGTATAACCCATGCGTTCTTTGTATAGAGCAATGATTTCATTGTCTACACGGTCAATGTCTTTTCTAATTTCTTTTAAATCTTTCATCTTTTCCTTTAATCTAAAACGTCAAATATTGATAACTGAGCAGACTGTGGCAATCCATGGATAATGCCAAGTTCTGTCATTTTATCAATGGCCGTTTGAGATATCTTTCCTCTTGTCTTTATTTCATCTTTCGATGTAAATTTCTTTTGTGATGCTGCAATTTGTAGAGTTTCTGCAGCAGAATCTCCTAAACCTTCTAAGGTATTAAAAGGTGGTAAGAGCTTACCATCTACTATTTTAAAATACCTTGCATCAGATTCATAGAGGTCCATAGGTAAAAATTCGAATCCTCTACAATACATTTCGTGTACCAGACGTAAATCTCGATATAAATCCTTTACTGTAGCAGAAAGTTTCTCACCAGCATCTTCTCTGTCATTAATCTCCTGAAGATTAGCTTCTACTGTGGCCTTGCCCTGACACATTTTTTCGTAGTCAAAGGCGGTTGCTCGAATAGAGAAAAAGGCTGCATAATAAGCCAGAGGATAGTTTATCTTACAATAAGCTACTCGCCAGGCCATCATAACATAGGCTGCGGCATGGGCTTTCGGGAACATGTATTTAATCTTTTCACAGGACCAGATATACCAGTCTGGTACACCATGATCAATCATATCCTGTTTCCATTCCGGCCACTTATCAGCTTTGCCTTTTGCAACGATTCCTTTTCGAACAGCTTCCATAATTTTGAAGGATTCTTCTGATTCCAAGCCCATATGGATAAGGTAGGTCATAATATCATCACGGGTACAAATTGCGGTAGAAATGGTAGCCTTTCCTTCTTCAATTAAGGTTTGGGCATTTCCTAACCATACGTCAGTACCATGTGCTAGTCCTGCAATTCGAATTAAATCCGTAAATTCCTTTGGCTTGGCATCTTCTAACATGCCCATGGCAAAGTCAGTACCAAATTCAGGAATACCAAGAGTTCCTTTGTTACACTTCCACAAGGATTCTCCTTCTAGTAAGTTTAGAGCATCTGTATTTTGGAATAAACTCATAACTCCTTTGTCATCCAAAGGAATGGTTGTGGCATCTATTCCAATTAAGTCTTCTAATCGACGGATCATGGTAGGATCGTCGTGTCCAAGAATATCTAACTTCAATAGGTTCTCATCAATGGAGTGATAATCAAAGTGTGTTGTTACAATATCAGTTTCCGTATCATTGGCGGGATGCTGAATTGGAGTAAAGGAGTAAATATCCTCTCCTACGGGAAGTACAATAATACCACCAGGATGCTGTCCTGTTGTTCGTCTAACACCTACGCAACCAGATACAATTCGTTCAATTTCTGCACGGCGCTTGTGGATGCCTCGTTCTTCAAAGTAGTGTTTTCCAAGACCAAAGGCAGTTTTTTCGGCCAGAGTACCTACGGTACCAGCCTTAAAAGTTTGACCTTCACCGAAAATAACTTCTGTATATTTATGAGCCTTATTTTGATATTCACCAGAGAAGTTCAAATCGATATCAGGCTCTTTATTTCCTTTGAATCCAAGGAAGGTTTCAAAGGGAATGTCAAAACCTTCTTTAATCATAGGTTTGTGGCAATTTGGACAGTCACAATCTGGCATATCCACTCCTGCTCGTCCTGAGTATTGTTTGACTTCATCAGAGTCAAAATCTACATAGTGACAAATAGGACAAATATAGTGAGGACTAAGGGGATTAACCTCTGTAATACCAGCCATTGTGGCAGCAAAGGAAGAACCAACAGATCCTCTCGAACCTACTAAGTAACCATCTTCATTAGATTTCCAAACTAATTTCTGTGCAATAATATACATTACGGCATAACCGTTTGAAATAATGGAGTTTAGCTCTCGTTCCAATCGCTCTTCTACAATTTCTGGTAGATTTTCTCCATAGATTTCATGAGCTCTACGATAACAAATTTCACGAAGTTCTGTGTCAGAGTTTTCAATAACTGGAGGAGCCTTATCCGGTCTTGTAGGTTTGATATAATCACACATATCTGCAATTAAATTTGGATTTTTAATTACGATTTCTTCTGCTTTTTCCTGACCAAGGTAAGAAAACTCTTTTAGCATTTCTTCTGTAGTATGTAAAAATAATGGAGCCTGCTGATCTGCATCTTTAAATCCCTTACCAGCCATAATAATAGCTCGGTAAATAGAATCTTCTGGATTTAAAAAGTGTACATCACAGGTTGCCACTACTGGTTTGTGTAATTCTTCACCTAAGGCAATAATTTTTCGGTTGATTTCGTTTAGATCTTCTTCTGATTCAATGCCATATTTGCTTTCTCGAAGCATAAAGGCATTGTTGCCGTTAGGCTGTACCTCCAGATAATCATAGAAACTGGCAATACGAACAATTTCTTCACGGGAACGACCAAGTAAAATAGCCTGGTATAATTCGCCCTGTTCACAGGCAGAACCAATAATAAGACCTTCACGGTTTTCTTCAATGAGACTCTTTGCCATTTTAGGTGATTTATTAAAGTAGTCCAAATGAGAAAGAGAAACTAATTTGTAGAGGTTTACACGACCAATATCATTTTTGGCTATTAAAATAATATGATTTGGGTGAGCAGATGCAATACGCTGCTTTGTCATTTTTCCTGCTTCATTTAAGGTATCCAAATCATGGATGTTTTTCTTGTCCAGTTTTTTGCAGAGTTTTTCAAAAATCATAGCAGTACATTCCGCATCGTCTACTGCTCTATGGTGATTTTCTAAAACAATTTTTAAATCCTTTGCTACAGTATCAAGCTTAAAACGCTTTAAATGTGGAAGTAAAAACTGGGACATGGATACTGTGTCTAAGTAAGTAAACTCCCAATCAATATCAAGCTTTTGACACCAGGCTTTAATTACTCCTGTATCAAAATCTGCATTGTGGGCAACTAAAATTGCATCCCCACAAAATTCTTTAAATCGAGGTAGCATTACATCAATGATTTCTGCATCACGAACCATTTCATCTGTAATATGAGTCAAATTGATAATCTCATAAGGAATAGGCTGCTGTGGATTTACAAATTCAGAGAATCGATCTGTAATAACACCGTGTTCAAATTTAACTGCTCCAAATTCAATAATTTTACATTTATTGGCATTTAGACCTGTGGTCTCTAAGTCAAATACTACATAAGTGTCTGACAAAGATTGACCTTTGGAATCAGTAACAATTTGTTTTGTGTCGTCAACCAAATAGCCCTCACATCCATATAAAATCTTAAATTCAGGATCTTGTTTTAACACTTTTGCATGAGCTGCTGAAGTAAAAGACTGTACAACACCATGGTCTGTAATAGCTAAGGCCTTATGACCAAAATGAATGGCTTGGGCTAAAATATCCTCAATATCAGACACTCCATCACTATCACTCATTTTTGTATGGCAGTGAAGTTCTACTCTCTTTTCTGTAGACAAGTCGTGACGTTTGACTCTGAAATCAGGAATGGATTCTATGCTTCGAATCCTTGAACAACAAATATCCTTTGAAAAATTATCAAAGCTGACTGTACCAAATACTTTTACAAATCCAGCACCACTAATAAGTCCTTCAAGTTCAGCAGCCTGAGGTGTTGGAATGAAAATCTTACAACTAAGAGTATCGGTATAATCTGAAATATTAAAGGAAATAATAGACTTATTATTTCTTACTTCTCTGCTTTCTACGGACATAATTTGCCCTTTTAATACCACTTCTCCAATACCATCAAATACATCTTCAATAGGGGTTGTTTCATCAGCTATTGGCTTAAATCCATAGAGAAGATTTGGAATATTTTCCTTTCGAAAGGGTTTGTAGATAGGCTTTTCCTCTTCTACATCCTTTGTATCTTTTTCATTTGATTTTTTTGATGTATCTTTTGAATCTGCAGTGGTTTTCTTCGATGAAGTAACTTGTCCTTCTTCCCCATCCTTTGGAAGAGAGTTGATTCGATCTAAAATAGAATCTATGGCTCTTTCTATTTTTTCTTCCTGAGCAATAATATATTTAGAACCCTTTGCATCTTTATATTGAATTTCAATCTTTACATCCAGAGAACATCGATCATGGAAAATAACAGAGAAAATCTGATGGATTTCTTCTTCTCTTGCATGTGCAATAGCTGTATCTTCTAATGTAATTAAAATAATTCCTTCTTGAAATTCAAAATCCGCTTTTTTCATAATGCTGTAAGTGACACCACTGACAGTTTGAATTTCCTCGAAAATACTATCTTTATATAAATCAAATAAGCTCTCCGACGTATACACATCGGAAAGCTGAAATGATTCAATAATATTTACTTCCATAGAAACATCAGAGAAATATTCTTTTTTAATGGCTTTTTCCATTTTCCAAATACTTTTCTTTGGAACAAGGGAATTAAAGCGTAAATAGATGCGCATTTTATCCTTGGTTTTATTGGTGCTAATACGAATGATTTTTGCACTATTTAATATTGGATTTAGATTATTGTCATCAATTCTTGAAAATATCTCTAAAAAGTCTTTTTCCATAAAACTATTTTCCCCAGTTTAATAATTCTTCTTTCAAAGCATCTAAAAGTTCTTCTTCCGGCATTTTACGAACAACTTCACCGTGTTTAATTAAAAGTCCTTCTCCGATACCACCTGCAATACCGATATCTGCTTCTTTTGCTTCTCCGGGACCATTTACGACACATCCCATAACAGCAACCTTCACATTGTCCAAATCGATTTCGCTGACCATAGCTTCTACCTTGTTTGCCAAAGAAATCAAATCAATTTGAGTTCTTCCACAGGTAGGACAAGAAACGACTTCAATTCCTCCTTTGCGAAGACCTAAGGTTTTTAAAATTTGTTTGCCGGTATAGACTTCCTCAACAGGTGCGCCGGTTAAAGAGACACGAATGGTATCACCAATACCCTGATATAAAATCATAGCTAATCCAGCAGAGGATTTAATCGTACCACTGCGAAGAGTTCCTGCTTCAGTAATTCCTACATGAAGAGGATGATTGGTCTTATCCTTTATGAGTTCATGGGCTTTGACACACATTAACACATCTGAAGATTTGATACTAATTACTAAATTGTCGTAACCTAAATCTTCAATGATTTTTACTTTATCAAGTGCAGATTCCACTAGTCCTTCTGCTGTAACGCCATTGTATTTTTCTACCAAGTCTTTTTCTAAAGAACCTGAGTTTACACCTACTCGAATAGGAATATTTCGTTCTTTTGCCACGTCGACGACTGCTTTAATTCGGTCTGTTGATCCAATATTTCCAGGATTGATACGAATTTTATCAGCGCCATTTTCCATAGCTGCTATGGCTAAACGGTAATCAAAATGAATATCTGCAACTAAAGGAATATGAATCTGTTTTTTTATTTCCCCTAATGCTTTTGCTGCTTCCATTGTAGGGACTGCACAGCGGATAATTTCACATCCGGCTTTTTCTAACTCTAAAATCTGAGCTACGGTTGCTGCTACATCCTCTGTTTTCGTATTGGTCATAGATTGAATTAAAATTGGGTTATTACCACCAATTACACGATTTCCAATATGAACTTCTTTTGTTACCATTCTCATACAATTCACCTTCGATTCATCTATAATAATTTTGATATATCACTTATCATAACAACTATCATTAGCATCATCAATAATGCAAATCCCACAAAATTAATGCCA
>JAIKXK010000252.1 GCA_024684155.1 Lachnospiraceae bacterium
TCCCTCCTTAATATCAGGAGAAGAAATCTCTGTGTAATAAGATCCTTCCAATCCGGTAGTAACATCTACTTCCTTCGTCTTTGTGATAACATTTCCCTCTTCGTCGGTGCCAGAATTTTCTTCGTCAACTACTTCAATATATGTAGTTCCATCTTCACGTTCCTGAATATATTCATAAGGAACTGCCAAAACATCATCTGCTTCTTCCGTAATAATACTTACCTGAACATTCATTCCAAGGCGAAGTCTCTCATTTTGATTGTCCAAAGATATTCTGACCCCAAAGGTTGCATCGCCTGAATTCGAATTTCCTGAGACAGAAGACAAATCTCCACCAAGAAGTGAACTATAATCTGCGATTCCACCGGTAGAGGATGATTCTGATGCTTTTAAGGCAACATAAGTTACAGTGCCTGTTAATTCCTCATCTCGAGTAGCATCTGTTTTCATAACTACTTTCATTCCAGTCTCAACGTCAGCAATATCATATTCATCAATATTTGCTTCAACATAAAATTCAGATAAGCCCTCTACCAAAGCAACTGTTGATCCGTTAAAGGTTCTTCCAGCTTCAACATTCAATTCTGTGACTGCACCAGAGATATTCGTTCGAATAACAGCCTTACCAATGGTCTCATCTAAATCTTCTATATTTTCATTATAGTTATCTATGGTATCCTGCTGAGTTTCATCATAGGACTCTTTTGCATCTGTAATAGAGTCATCATTTTCATCTTTGATAGCATCTACCTGATCTTTTGCATTATCATATGCAGTCTTTGCATTATCCATGGTAGTCTTTTTCTGTTGAAGTGTGGATACCATAGAAGAAAGTTCTGCTTCCGCCTCAGATTCTGACTTTCCAGAATCAATCAAAGCCTTCTTTTGGTCTTCATATTGTTTTTCATAGTCTTCGTAGTCTTTTTTTGCTTTTTTGTATTCGTCTTTTTTCTCATCTCTTGTCTTTTTTGCAGTTTCTAGACGTTCACTACGATTCGATTGACTATCCGCTAACTGTTGATCATAATCAGCATCCTGTGTTGTTTTATTGTTTACTGCCTCATCACGATTTTGAATTGTATCTGCCTTTTGCTCCTCTACATCAGAAACATCTAAAACACAGATAACATCGCCTGCATTTACTAAATCACCAACTTCCACGCATACTTCTTTTACCTCATATCCGGTAATTTCAGAATACACTTCTTCTGTTGTAGAAGCAGCTATAAGACCAGTACCACTAACAGATGAAACAATGGAATGTTTTGTAATTTCCTCTGTAGTAATATCTGATCCAGTATTTTTTGCCTTTTGACTGGATGAATAATAGACCATCCCTATTACAATAGCCAGAATTAATAAGATTACTACTCCTATCATAATCTTCTTTTTCGATTTTTTCTTTTCTCCCATGGAAATCTTCCTTTCTCGCATATTTATTATGATTTCCTCAAATTATCTTTTATGCAATGTGTTTCCATTGTAAGAAATTTTTTTTAAATCTTCAAGTAGCCAAAGGATTTTTAATAAATTATTAATAATTTTTCACAAAATAAAAAACCCTCCCGGATTATTCCGGGAGGGTAACATAAATAAAGTTATCTATTATTTATAGAAAGTATATGAGTTGCAATATGAACTTGGAAGATAGCTTGAAGTAGCAGTTGTTGCTGTGTCATCACTGCTATATTTATATTTATACTTAAATGTATATTCACCAGTTTTACTATCTTTAGAAATATCTTGAATATCTATAAAGCCACCACCAACTTTATCCTTGTAGAATACATATACAACAGTTTCTTTGTACAAACCTTCATTTACATAAGAATAACTGTAAGAGGCTGATTTATAGGAAGAAGTATATTTTTCTGCATACTTACCAAAAGTTACATTCTTTTTATTCTTATAAATCTTATAAACTTCATCACCATTCTTATCGTAGGTCTTTACTACAATATCCATAAGCTTGCTATTTGAACCCATCTTTACAGTAACTTTTCCCTTTGAACCAGATAAAAATGGATTGTTAACACTCGTTGACTTAAAGTATCCATCTGCTGATTCATAAGATGATGAATATTTTCCTTTTGAACCCAAGGTAACACTTGAAACTACAGGTGTACGGGTCTTTGCAACTTTTACCTTAATAGTTTCTGTTACTGTAGTATAAGAAAGAGGCTGATAAACCAATGCTCCAGAAGTATTTAAAGTTGCTGGTACATAAACAGAAAGATCTGGAGAAACTGCATAGATACTTGATCCATCTGCTGTTGCATAATAGGTATTTCCTACTGTATCTGTAGCTTCATAATACTTATCTGTTCCTACTGTAGATGTTCCGCTTACATTATCATAGGTTGTAATGTAATAATAAGGAACATCATTGTAATCATATTCATAATAATAATCATAATAATCGCTTCTAGATGTATAGGTTGTATCTAAATACGCAGGCATATCTGAATATGATAGATAATCATCTGAAGAAAAAGTAGATGTTCCTATTACATTATAATCTGAATCATAGTAGGTGATTGTATAATCATAACTTAATTCAGAACCACCATAGGTAGTGTTATAACTTTTCTTCGCAACAGGAGATTTGGTTTTAATGGTATAAGTTCCTTTTTTTAAGAAATCAACCTGAACTCCATATGTCTTGGTATATTTTACATTACTTGCACCTGCAGTATAAGCACTACTTATCTTTGAAAATCCTCGTTTTGCTGTATAGGTTTTAGCTGTACGAACTTCTTTCTTCAAAGATGAAGAAAGCTTATTATAATTTTTTCCATTAATTTGTACGGATGTTACACCAGAAAAAGAATAACTTCCTCCTATATAACTTGTAGTAACTGATGTACTCGATGCTTCTACTGAAACTGCTGGAGTCACAGCTGAAGTAATAAGTACTGCCGCCATTGTTAATGCGGCTAAGAATTTCATTTTTTTCATATATATCACTCCTTCTGTTAATTCCAAATCTCATAGTCTGATCCACTACCATTTGTATAATAACTGGTATAAGTTTGTCCAGAATTGTCCTTATAAACACACTTAATAGCCTTTTGGTTTGTAGTAGGATCCTTGCCAATAGAATACTTCACTGATTCACCAGTTGTACTATTCTTATAAGATACATACACATAGGTATACTTCTTTGCATCTGTATAAGTTGTATAACCGTCATCAGAAGTGTATTTTAATTTTGCTTTAGAAAGAGTAATGGATCTACCATTCTTTACAGATTTAAAGGTAGCTTTTCCCTTTTTATTTGCTGAAAGAACAACTAAACCAGTAACCTTATATCCAGCATCTGAATTTGCAGTTACCTTAAACTTGCCCTTTGATCCGCTAACCTTATTGTTTGAAGTAATAACGCTGGTATATCCGTTGCTACCATCTGTAATTACACGAGATGATACTTCTTGTGAACCAAAGGTTGCCTTAGAAAATGCGTTGGTGCTGGTAACCACTTTACATGTTAGAGTATAGCTCTTTGAATTAATTTTAAAGGTCACCTTATAAGTACCTGTTTTCTTTGCATAAAGCGTAATGGTTGAAAAGCGACTGCTTGTTCCATAAGTACTATCACTATACACATTACTGTTGGTATTGGTTACTTTTGCCTTTAATCCAGACTTATTTACCTTTAAATTCTTGATCTTTGCTCCGGTTCCTTCCTCATAAACTCTGCAGGATACCTCGTCAAAAGTTGAAAACAATAACTTCTTGCTTCCACTCTTATAAACAGTTGTTCCAGTAGTCGAATCATAGCTTTGGGTATAATTAATATATACCTTTGAGCTTGCAGCCTCTACTGGACTTATGGTTGGAATTATCATTGATAATGATAATACAGCCATAATTGCTGCCAAAATCTTTTTCGATTTTTTCATATTACATTCCTCCTTGTAACTTTCTGCATCATCCCCTTAACCGGATGCATCATTAATTTTACTACAATGTATCGTTCAATTCTATATTTAATTGTTTTTTTCTCTAACAAAATTTCTATTTACTTTTAAAAAGTCAGATTACAACAAAAAAAGAACCGTATTTTTATACGATTCTTTTTTGTAATGTATATGTTTAAGGTCGACAGACAAAATCATTGGATGTGCCATATCCATATCTTCCATCTGGTTTTGAAGCCCAGGAATTCATATAGACAGGTTTTCCATTACTTTTAATATATGAAATATCATAGCCTGTAAACATCTCTACATGGTACACTCCGCGATATCTTCCATTCGAAGCACCGCCTTCAAATAAAAGGTCTCCAGCGATTAGTTTGCCATTGTCAGTATTTGATTTTGAAATACCTCCAGAAATTGTTTTTCCTTTTCCCTCTAAATATTGAGCAATTCCTGCAGCTGTTGGTGCATAGGTTGCTCTTGAAGATGTTCCTAAATATTTTCCAATCAGTCGGTAAGAACGCCAAACCAAAGAACTGCAATCATAATATCCCTGTCGCATTCTAAGGGGCTGACTATACTTTGATGTGGCATAAATGTTTTTTGCTGTTTTAATCACTTTTACCTTATCGGCAGTCGTAACATTAACACTCCAATAATAGGTGTAATTTTCGTATTCTCCTGTTACATAACAGGTTTTTGATTTCTTTTTTGCTGTAATCTTTCCTTTATTTGAAATCTTAGCAACATTTTTATTAGAAGTTTTCCAGGTAACTTTTTCTGCCTTTATGCCTCGCCAACTACCATTGGTAGATTTTTGACGTTCTAATTTAACGGTCTTGGTTTTATCTTTTGCAAGTAATACATTGCTATCTGTTCTTTGTCTTAAATTATAGGCAAATACTTTTAAGCTAAAGGTTTTAGTTTCATTATCACTATTCGTAAACTTAACCTGGATTTTTTGCTTTCCTGCATTTTTTCCGTAGTACTTCGATTGTGTAGAAAAAGTTAACGCATTTCCTGTTCCATCATATTCTAATTTAACACTATTTCCACCAGTATAGCTAACATCTACATCTACATTTACATCGTCAAAAATATCCTCTACTCCAGAAAATGTAAATACTGCTTTTCCTGCATCATCATCTGCATACACTACTGCATTGGTATTGTTGTAATAAGTAATACTTTTTTTATCTACTTTTAAATTGCTCAAATCCGTTACTTGTGTAGTCTCTACTGTTGTATTAGGATTTGTAATAATTTCTGAAATACTAGCACCTTTTACATTACTGGCATTTGTTGAAACCGGCATAGACAATGCCATAATCAGCGCTAACGCACCACACACACCTTTTACTCTCATTTACTCTGTCTCCCTTAAATTTATCTATGTAATGTTCCAAAATAGGCCAAAATACCAGAGACGGTTTTTCCATCCTGAATTTCTCCTGCATATATCATATCCAAAAGTGTATCTAAATCCCATTTCTTTAATTCAATATCTTCTGCAGGATCTAAATCCTGTTTACCAATTTTTTTAATATTCTTTGCTAAATAGACATCTACTAATTCATCGGCAAAAGCTACCGTTGTCTTTAGAGATAACAGTCGAAAGAATTCATCACTGGAATATCCTGTTTCTTCTGTCAGTTCCCTTTTTGCAGCAGTTTCAGTCGGTTCATCTACATGATCTCTGCATCCCGCTGGTAGTTCCCAGGTATAGCGTCCTAATGCCGGACGATATTGTCTTACTAAAAGTATCTCTCCAGATGGAAGTACTGGAACCACAGCTGCTGCTCCCATACGATGATGAACAAAATCCCAATGTTCTATATCACCGTTCGGTAATTTCATTTCATCATCATAAATATCTATAATTGCTCCATGTTTCACCAGGGTACGGCTCATTCGCTCAAGTTTTCCCATATTACGCTCCTTCTATCATCACTTATTTATACTATCACTTTTTAACCATAATGGGCAGCCAATTCTGGCTGCCCAAGTTTTAAATCTGATTCAATTATTTAGCAAAATCAGTAACACGTGATTCACGAATTACATTGACTTTGATTTGTCCCGGATACTGAAGTTCTTCTTCAATACGCTTTGAAATATCTCTTGCTAAAAGAACCATATCCGCATCTGAAATTTGGTCAGGAACAACCATGACACGAACT
>JAIKXK010000273.1 GCA_024684155.1 Lachnospiraceae bacterium
TTTCTTTGTAAGAAGGTCTTGGTATTTTTGACATCTCCTTAAAGTAACGAAATACTTCCTTTGGTTCTAAATCTAATACGTCCATGTGTTCTCCTTTAAAGTTCTAAAGAGGAAGCTAAAAAAGCCTCCTCTCCAATTTTAATTTTCAAATTTATCTTTTAATTCCTGTGGTACTTCAGGTTCAACAGTACCCTTTGGATACTCTCCATACTCACAGCCTACGTTTTTCACTTCAATATCATCCACAAGTTCCCATTCCCATTTGTTCTTTACAGAAATGTTTTTCTTGTAAAGCTGAATGGTTCCTTCGCCATTTCCACCGTTCCAAAGATTGGTATGTCGAAATCCTCCGTCTGGTGACTCATAACGAATCTTTAGCATATCCTTTTTCTGGCAGGAAATTTCTACCTTTATCATATGCATTGGTGTTTCCTGTTCTACATGCCAGACAATGCGTTCCTTTTTATCCTGAATCTTAAATTTGGTTTTGGTCAAAGTCCAGAATTTTGAGAAGTTAAATTCATAAGGCACTCCTTCATACCAAAGAGCAGAAAGAAGTTTTCCTTCAATGGCAAAAGGTCCTACCTTTGGTTTTCCGCCACCAATATCAATTACGGAATTTTCTAACTTTTTGCCAGTCAACTTACTAACCATATTATTAGAGGTTAGCCAAATCCATGGGCTTGTAAAATCACTTCCCCAGTTTTTATCGGCATATCCATAACAGGTCTCTGGGGAGACTGTGTACTCTTCACCATTCCATACAACGGTTCCCTTAAAGGCTGTTTTCATTCCCTGGGCATGCCAGAACATCTGGAAAGCTTCCATTTCACGAAGAGCCCATCCGGCACCATAGCCCACATTAAAAGATACCTGTTTATCAATTTGTAAATCCCAAATCATCTTACCTGCATCTGATAAATACTCCGGATGGTTTTTTACATCTACCTCAGACATTTCCACGCGACCCATGGTTCTGGTTTCAGAACAGAAACAATCCTCTGCACTAATAATAAATGGGACTTCATCCTTTACCGTTACATGATCCCATCCAAAGAATCGATGAATCTGGGCTGCATCTTCACCCCAGGCTCCTGCCTTTACCATCATATAACTTGGTCGAATTCCAGCTTCTTTATTTCCCGGCATCTGTCCGAAAATTGGTTCATCTCCACCTAATTCCGGATTAATGGTAAAGAACTCAATAAAGAAAGACTTCTCTTCTCCGGTTTTTTTATTGTGACCGGTAAATGAATGCCACCACCAGTCATACCCTTCTTTTGCAAGCGCTCCATGTAACATAAAACCATCTCTAAACTCATCCGGGTGGTTAAAGCCAGAATCATTACTCATGTTATCCCATGTCTCACTTACTTTTTCAGAAACACTTCCTGCTGCCTCTGATACCTTTTCACTAACAGTACCTGCTGCCTTTTGAATTGCTTCCTTTGATTTTTCAATATCGATTTTCGGAATTGGCATATAACGCCTCCTTTATAAAACCTCTTTATCCTTTAGTTTTGCTTCTTCTATTAAGTACTTTGGACGATTTTTAGTCTCGAGATAGGTCTTTGCCATGTACTGTCCCAAAATACCAATACTCAAAAGCTGAATACCTGCTATCAAAACAATAATACACACCATTGATGGCCAACCAGAAGTTGGATCTCCAAAAATAAGGGTTCGAACTACAATAAATATAATGGCAATAAATGCTACCAAACACATCACTATACCCATAACGGATGAGATGACCAACGGCGCTGTTGAAAAAGCAATAATACCATCCAAGGCATAGAGGAAAAGTTTCCAAAAAGACCACTTTGTTTCTCCTGCAGCCCTTTCAATATTTTCATATTCCAACCATTTTTTCTTAAAGCCTACCCAGCCAAAAATCCCTTTGGAAAAGCGATTATATTCTCCCATGGAAAGGATGGCACTTACAACCTTCCGATTCATCAATTGGAAGTCCCTTGCTCCATCCACGATTTCTGCCTGGGAAATTTTTCCCATAAGTTTATAAAACTGTCGTGCAAAAAAAGAACGAATTGGAGGTTCCCCCTGTCTTGTAACACGACGAGAACCAACACAGTCATAATCTTCCTCTTCCACGATACGAATCATTTCCGGAAGAAGTGCCGGGGGATCCTGTAAATCTGCATCCAAAATGGCTACATAATCGCCGGCAGCATTTTCAAGCCCTGCATAAATCGCAGCTTCTTTCCCGAAGTTTCTGGAAAAGGAAACATAATGTATTCTGTCATCTTTTTTATTCAATTCGTGAATTACTTCCATGGTTCTGTCCTTGGAGCCGTCATCCACGAAGAGAAATTCCAAATCAATTTTATCT
>JAIKXK010000274.1 GCA_024684155.1 Lachnospiraceae bacterium
TCCATATCCAAAAGGATATCTTGGCTTTTTATCAAAGGAATCAAAATAGCGGTATCCTACATAAATTCCTTCATTATATTCCTGTTCGTATTCATTTTCCCCTAAGTAAGAATAGGTAGTATTGGATGGAAAATCAGCAAAGTGATAAGCCCAACCAGTAGTTAACTTTCCTGAGAAATTTTCTTTTCCGGATAGTAAATCTGCAAGAGCATTTCCACCTTCTTCTCCACCCTGGACAAAGTAAACTAAAGCAGAAATTGAAAGTTCATCCATAAAAGAAACATCTATAACTCCACCGGCATTTATAATCACAATAACATTTTTATATTCCTTCGCCACTGTTTTTAGATTATTTAACTCTACTTCTTCAAGTCCATAATCTCCAGGAACATCCTTTCTGTCATTTCCTTCTCCGGCCTGACGAGCCAGTACATAGATTGCAGTATCCACTCCATCCTTTTGATCCTTTTCATAATCAATCTTTTCAACAGGAATACCGGTAGGATGCTTAAACTGACCAGCCATACCAAGCACTTTATAAAAGTCCATCACACCTTTTACCCGTTCTTCTACGTCCTGACGATATGCCTCATAACTGTCATTGTAAAAGGTATCGAATCGATCCAGCCAGTCCTCTGTGGTAATATCAAATCCTGCTTCCTTTAAACCTTCATAAATTGAAACGCTATAGCGTTCTCGTACGGCACCTGATCCTGTTCCTCCCTTTACTGTCATTCTTGCGCCTGAACCATAAAGGGCTATTTTTTTCTCCTTTAGTGGAAGCATACCATCATTTTCCAAAAGAACCATACCAGCAGCTGCTGCACTTCGAGCAAGTTTTCTATTTGCTAGTTCAATCTTTCCTGGCTCTTCTTTTGTTGTTGCTAATAATATTTTTTTCATTGATTACACCTCATTTATTTTTCGACCTCTGTTGACTCTATTATAAAATTCAAAGTATAATTTATTAGATAGTTAATTCGTTTTTTAGAATGTAAAATATACTTTTTAAGGAGATTTTAAAATGACCAAAAAGGAGCGCATCTGTTTTTTTGAAGAAATGGTAAAAAACTGCTACAACCTAACCTTTTGGGAATATGACAAGGACTTAAACCACCTTGATCCTCTCACAGAAGAAATAGAATTAATGGCCTATTTCTTCGATTTCAGTTCTGCAAAAAAAAATCTAACGGCTTATCTTGCTACAAATCCCACAAAACCTATTCTACTTAGTGACAGTGTTGGTCTTATGTGGGTCGCTCTTCCTGATAACGCTCCAAAAAAAGATGAGCCTTTTATATATGTTTTTGGTCCTATGTTTGTAAATGAAAGTTCTCCTTCTGTTATACGAAAAAGAATCTCCTCTGGCAGTCAGCCGCAACCCATTCGTCGAAAGGTTGTGGAAGCCCTATCCATGATTCCTGTTATTCCTACAGTAAGTATCTTTCAGTTTGCCACCATGCTTCATTTAGCCGTCAATAATGAAAAAATCAAAAGTGGTGATTTACGTCACGAAATTGAAAATAACACCCTTGCTCACGAAACCATTACCTACAAAGATGCGGAGGCCATAACTTCCAATGAACACCGTGGTGCACAACAAATTGATTATCTGCTTTTAGAAGCAGTACGAACCGGTAATGAAAAATACAAAGAAATCCTAAACCAGGCCTCTTTTATTTCAAGTGGTGTCAGAGGTAAACGTTCTGATTCTATTCGGAATGCCAAAAACTCCGTAATTCTTTTTATAGGACTTTGCTCCAGAGCCGCAATGAACGGAGGGGTTCCTTCTGAAATCGCCTTTCAAAAGTGCGATTTTTACGTAGATATGGTGGAATGCTGTTCTACCATTACTGAAGCCATGGAAATAAATCACACCATGTTAGATGACTACATCCAAACCGTACGAAAATATCGTCAGAAAAACACTTCCTACTCCAAAGCGGTCCAATCCTGTATTGACTATATTGAACAACGTGTCACAGAAAAAATCACCATTCAAAGACTGGCAAAAATATGTGGTTACAGTGACTATTACCTTACACGTAAATTCAAAGAAGAAACTGGAAAAACCGTAAACGAATACATCAATTACACAAAAATTCAGCGGGCAAAAACCATGCTTACAACCACAAACTACACTGTTCAGGAAATAAGCGATTCCCTGGAATTTTGCTCCAGAAGTTATTTCAGTTCTGTCTTCGAAAAAATAGAAAAATGCTCCCCAACGGAATATCGTAACCGCTAGG
>JAIKXK010000283.1 GCA_024684155.1 Lachnospiraceae bacterium
GATCCAAAAGCCGATTTTAAACGAATCGTATTATATTTCACCCCTGACAGTGTAGAGGATTCTCAGGTATTGAGTCGCCTTACCAAAGGCAGTGGACTTTATCATATTGATAGTAAAGTTGGCCACTACATTCACGGCATGCTAGGCATGATTATAATGGAACAGACAAACGATGATGAACTTCATGATGCCACTATGAAAGCACTGTTAAATCTCATCGTAGTGTCTCTATTAAAAACCGGTGTACAGGAAAACAAGCCTGAATCTCAAACCTTAGTTGGCCGTCTGATTGATTACATTGACACCCACTATATGGAAGAGATTAAGCTGGATGATCTGGCAGATCACTTTTTTGTAAGTAAATACTATCTTTGCCACGAATTTAAAAAGTATACCAACCGAACCATTAACCAATACATCAATACCATTCGAATATTATATTCACAACAAAAGATTATGGATGGAGAACATAACTTTACCCAGATTGCTGCAGAATGCGGTTTTGCCTCCTGCACACATTTTGGGCGAACCTTTAAGGCTGTAACAGGTACTACTCCATCTGAATTTAAATCTTCCTACAAAAAAGACGCAAACAAAAAAAAGCAAAAAAAATCCTAGTATTTGTAATAACACTCCTTCAAAACAGGTGTAAAAAAATACTTCGATGAATTGAAAGGAAGTAACATGGAATATACAAAGATTTCACCTGATATGAAATTATCAGAGATTATTGAAAATGACACTTATGGAATTTTTAGAAATTATATTTTCACTTATATGACACCGGACCATTACAACTGTCCACTAAAGGAATATGGTTTTGAAAAAGTAGGCTTTGAAGAAGGACTTCATCGTATGGAGGAATTAGCCCACGCTGATGATTGCAAAGGAGCTTCTTTCCTGCATGACATTTATCCCAAAATCGAACAACACGAACAGTGGGACAAAGCCTATGCAAAGTACTTACACTTTCCTGCAAAGACAGATTCCAACGAACCTACCCCTTATGTCATTGTTATTCCTGGTGGCGCCTTTAATCGTCAGTGGGGATTTATTGAAGGTCAGGCAGTTGCAGCACGTCTCAACAATATGGGATATACTGCCTTTGTCCTTTATTATCGAGTAAAACAGGAACCAGTAGTCCCCCTTGCCATTGAAGATATGATAAATGCCATTCGAGACATTGAATCAAAGGCAGATGAGTACCATATTAAACCTGGAGAATATATGATTGGCGGATTTTCTGCCGGTGCCACCCTGGCGGGAGAAATTGGATCTGACAACTTCGGCTGGTCTGTAAATAACATTCCAAAACCCCAGGCTGTATTTTTAGGCTATACCGCCGTAGGTATGATTGATTACGCAAAGACCTACCATTCACTAGATGATAATGACCCAATGAAAGAAGGTCTAGCTCCATTTCTTCGAAGAACTGCAGGACCTATGGTATCAAACGAATTAATTGAGGCCTTTGATTTGCCTTCTCACATTGATTCCACCTATCCAAAGACTTACATTGTTGCCAACGAAGACGATGGCACAGTTCCTGTAATAAATAGTAAAGCCATGGATGCAACCCTTACAAACCTTGGGGTAGAACACATTACAAACATTGGTCAAAAAGGAGATCATAGCTTTGGTCTTGGAAATGGTCTTGAAGTAGATGGCTGGTTAGAAGAAGCTGTCAATTTCTGGCAGGGGAAATAAATTCCATACCTCACAAAAAAGCAGTTGTTTTGGGAAACCAAAGCAACTGCTTTTTATAAAACATTAAATATTCCAAACCTATTTCTACGCTTTTGACATGATTCGCTCCACATCGGCTCTTCTCTCATAAAGTGTACATCCACCAGGATGATCCTCTAATAAATAGCCTCCATCACGCAACTCTCTAAATAAATAAGAATTCATAGCTTCTCTTAAAGAAGTATCTCTCACATTGGTATCCGAATATGGAGAAAATGGACATGGTTCTGCTCCACCATGAGAATTAATATGGAAAAATCCTCTACCGGCAGCTACACATCCACCTGAACTTTTTTCATCCCCTGGGAAAGAAATGTATACCATTTCAGGATGAGTCTCACGTAAACGATCAATTTCATCACGAAGATATTCTCTTTCTTCATCTCCAGGAGCCAAATGCTGGCTGTCATCTGTAACCGGAACAAACTCAACAAAAATAACTGCCTTGCATCCACGATCAGATAACTTTTTCAAAAACTCATCAGAAGAAACTTCTTTGATATTCTCTGTAGTAACTGTAACAGATGCTCCAAAAATTAATCCTCTCTTTTGAAATTCATCCATAGAAGAAATCAATTTGTCATAAACACCTTCACCACGGCGAAGATCGGTCGTTTCTTTTTCTCCTTCAATACTCATAATAGGGATTAAATTTCTCGCTTTATCAAATAAGTCGAAATATTTATCATCAATAAAAGTACCATTGGTGAAAATTGGGAATAAAATATTGCTTCGTTTACTTGCTTCTGTAATTACATCCCTACGAAGCATTGGCTCACCGCCTGCAAGTAAAATAAAGCTGATTCCAAGTTCATCTGCTTCATCAAAAACCTTTGACCACTCTTCCTGGCTCAATTGTTTTACTGGGGCTTCATCTACCGTTGCATGGTTGCATCTTGAGTAGCATCCTGCGCAATGTAAATTACACTGACTTGTAATACTTGCAATTAAAAAAGGAGGAATATGTTCTCCATTGTCTTCTGCCAGTCGTCTCTTTTTAGAGGCCCCACGACTAGCCAAAGCAAACTTTGCCATAAAAGCACTTTCTTTCGGATTTTTCAAAGTAGCTTTTACGGCATCAGAAACAACTCGTTCCACACCTTTGGTCATATATGCCTGAATGTCAAATCCATTTTTTTCTGCCATAATATTCCCTTTCTTCACTTCATACTAATACCTTTTCATACTGTATGCATAAATATCACGCAAAAATATTTACCAAATCAAATGTTTTTGGTTTTCCTATTACAATATTACTTATTAATAAGCTCATTTTTTAAATTGCGCGCATTATTATTGCATACAACCTTATTATAGCCTCATTTTTATTTTTATCAAGTAATACTCCATATATAATTAACTAATTTTGTATAAAAAAAGAGCAGCTCTACATTGATATTTTCAAGTAATATCCTGATCATATCTCAGTAACTGCTCTAGTCTTTATACATTTTAAAATAATTACTCAATTCCCGCGTTAATACATCTCTAAATCCTTACAAATAAATCTAGCGTAGGAAACCTGCTACAATCTGCTCTTCAGCTTCTTCTTCTGTAAGACCAAGGGTCATAAGCTTCGTTAACTGATCCCCGGCAATTTTTCCAATAGCGGCTTCATGAATTAATGCTGCATCTACATCTTTTGCATCTAATTTTGGAATAGCTACTACATGAGCATTTCCCATAATAATTGCATCACAGGCTGCATGTCCATTACATGCAGTATTTCCTTCAATGGAAACTTCAAAAATCTGCTCTGAATCATCTTTTGCAACGGAACGAGATACTACATCTGCACTGGCATCTTCACCATTTAACTCTACCTTATAGTCAGAAGTTGCCTTTTGATCTCCATGAGTCATAAGTGCTTCATGAATTAAAAGTGTTGC
>JAIKXK010000291.1 GCA_024684155.1 Lachnospiraceae bacterium
ATCTTCGACTTTTTTATTTGGAGCCATACGACCAACAAACAGAATGTTATGTTTTCCATCATTATATCTTTCGATGACGTCCTGATTTGGTTTTTGTTTATAATCATCAAATTGTACCAAAATCGGCGCCACATTCATTTGGTCTGTATATCCATAAGAAATAAGATCTTCTTTGTTAAAATCTGATACAACTAATCCTTGATCAATGTACTTTGCCAAGGCCTTTATTTCTTCTAATCCTTTTTCGCAATTCAGTTTCGCCTTTGCATCATATCCATCAAAGAAATGGGGCGGTGTCACATTATGGTAACGTAACACTACTTTACATGGTGCTTTTTTTATAAATTCCTCGAAATGATCTTCCGCAGCAAAATGATAGAGAATAACATCGTCTTCCCGAAGAGCAGGTAATATTTCTATCGAAAAGACCGTACCTGATGGAATCTTAGGATGAATTGTTTCTGCAAAGATTGCCGTCGTGTATCCAGCTTTTCTTAGTGCATTTTGAATTGCAATTACGTCATTTCCTACCGCATCGCCATAATTTACTGTAGATACCAATTGAATAATACGAGGTCCTTTTTCATCACATACTTTATGATTATTCGCATCATTAAATGTCTCAAACATAGACACCGTATACTGATGCAAACGTGCCTCAATATTATAAATATCCATAATTGCACGTTCTACAGCCTGATCATACTGCACCTGACCACTAAACTTTGCTCGCACGCGACGCAAAAATTTAACAACAGGATTTTTTTCTTCTCCAGGATGATATCCAGAATATCTCCTAATATCACCAATATTGTCGTTTAGTTGTTCTAATAGTTTATAGATGTTATCTGCTGCCATAAAAAGACTCCCTTCTTAAACTATACTCTTTCCCCATTATTACTCCAGTTACATTCCGGCAAATATACACCAGTTGCTCTTTCCTCTGAGAAAATATTTATTTTAAAAATATTATTGATCTCATCAAACATATCTAATCCACCTGGTGAATAGATTGCTACATTTAGCAAATATACTCCCTTGGCAAATCCAAAAGTAGGAAATGTAATAGATACTTTGCCTTCATCTTTTAATTCAATTAGTTTTCCTGTGGCAAACTCATAATTATTTCGATAAACACAAATTCCATCATCTCTAAAAATAGAAAATTCGATATTTGCTTGTGCAGCATTTATATGATTCTTATAGCTAAACTCTAGCGATAATTCATCGCCTGTATTAAACGTTCTTTTCTTTTCTCCTTCTGCATTTACTGCCTTTACATCAGTAAATTCCACATCGAGAGATCCCTTTCTTTCAGCAATATCACTGCAGAATACTGGTAGTTCCCTATCTTCTGCATTTTTTTCATGTTCTAATTCGATTTCTGCATCTTCTTTCTCGATGCGCTCCTGCATATTCTTATTCATTGCAGAAAGATATGTTTCATGAACGCTAATAGGATTCCCCTCTGCTTTTATTAAACCTTCGTCAATCCAATAGCTTCTGTCACAGATTTGTTCTATCTGTTCTAAGGAATGGGATACAATTACGATTGTTGTTCCCGCCCTCTTAATATCTTTTAATTTTTCAAAGCACTTTGCCTGGAAATTTACATCTCCCACGGCAAGAATTTCATCAATCAAGAGGATCTCTGCATCTACATTAATCGCAACAGAAAACGCCAATCTCATATACATTCCAGACGAATAGGTTCGAACCGGATTATCAATATATTCCTCTAATTCTGAGAATCGAATAATATCATCTAATCGAGCATCAATCTCTTTTTTCGTCAATCCAAAAATAGCTGCATTAGTATAAATATTCTCGCGTCCACTCATATCAGGGTGAAATCCCGCACCTAATTCTATCAAACTAGATACACGCCCACTCATTTCAATCGAACCGGAATCAGGATAAATAATCTTAGTCAATAATTTTAATGTGGTACTCTTTCCACATCCGTTATGTCCAATCAGACCGATTGCTTCCCCTTTTTTTACCTCGAAGCTTATTCCTTGTAACACTTGACGAATTTCATATCGATTTCTCTTCTTAAAAATCACCTTCTCCTTCAAAGAATTCCCTTTGTCTAAAAATACCTTAAAGGACTTTTTTATATCTTTAACTTCAATTGCATTTTCGGGTTTCATTATAATTCCTCCGCAAATCCTTTCTGTAGCTTTCCAAATGCAAACCATCCAACAAAGCAAACAATTATTCCGAGCATAACTGCGGTGCCCATATTAGATAAATCTGGAATCTGCTTATAATACAGAATCTGTCGATATGCATTAATGATAGGTGTGGTTGGATTGTAATTCCACACTGTCATCAAGAATGGATGTGCCTTTAACGCATCTTCTACCATTTCCTGTCCATACATAACAGGTGTCAAAAACTGCCATGCCATAGCAATAATGGATAGAATGCTCTGTAAATCTCTAAAATAAACTGTAAGTGCCGAAAACAGCATACAAATTCCAAGGCAAATAATATACTCGACAATCATAACGATTGGTAAAAACAAACACGCTACAGGATTTATCCCAAATCCTGTAAAAATTAATACAACAAATACAACCACAAAGCTTAAAAGCATATTTACAAAAGTACTCGTTGTATGCGCTATTGGTAGTACCTCTCTAGGGAAGTATATTTTCTTTACCAAATCCTGAGACGACAAAATACAGTTTGCTCCACTTGTTAACGCAGAACTAAAGAAAATCCAAGGAACTAACGCCACAAATAAGAAAAGATAATACTGTTCAATACCAGATCTCATAATAACTGAGAATACTAAAGTATATACTATCAACTGTAATAACGGGTTAATAAACGTCCACAAAAAGCCTAATGCAGACCCCTTATATCTACCTCTCAAATCCTTTTTAACCAAACTAAATATCATCTGTCGATATTCATATATTTCTTTTAATGAACTCACGTCTACACAATCTCCATCTGCTTCTTTATAGAATTTCCAGCTCTTTCATAACTCAATACTTCTCGTACCTGGGCTGCTCCGCCTGTTTTTATCAACTTGTAAAAGTCTTTATTCTCATATAATCTACGAACATATTCTGATGCCTGATCTACATTTGCATCCATCCAACGATTTCCTTTTTCATAAGGACCAATCTGAGATGAAAGTTTTATAAATTCTCCATCTACCAGGCATGCACTATCTTCTGTGATAAATTCAGAATTTGCAGACCAATTCGTAACAACTGTTGGCGTTCCTAAAAACATTGCTTCTGCCATAGGCAATCCAAATCCCTCTGCGCGATG
>JAIKXK010000313.1 GCA_024684155.1 Lachnospiraceae bacterium
CCGATGCAGCAGGAGTCTTTGCAACTGCCTCCAACACATTTAAAAATTTCAAAATAAGAAGGATAATCTTTTATCATTGTTTACCTCATTTATATCTATTAGACGATTTTGATTTTATCAGTTATACTATATGAGTTCAAGAAATTAGACACTTGTGACTTAACAACTCTTGGTGGACATATGATTAATGAAAAACATAAAAATACAATTGTTAAAATTATAAAAAGAGTGTCAGTAATATCCGCTATGCCGGCTTTGGTTATTGCGGCTATTGCGGTACTATTACTGCCTGTGATTGTGGTTACCTTTCAATGGACGCCTTACCATATGTTAGGTATTTTATATATCCTTTATGGAATCATTGTCGTAGTAGTTAATCGAAAAGGTATTTTAAAAATCTTAAAAAAGATTGGGCACTCCATACCCTTAATTGATCGAATGATGAATGAAAAAAATTTCAGATTTCGAATTTTTATGTATTGGGGAACTTTCATTAGTTTTCTGATGCTGGTATTTTATTTGTGGGCAGGATATGCCTATACATCCTTTTGGTTTTATGATCTGGCAGGATATAACTTTATTATTATGGTCATCCGTGTGGTGATGTCCCGTCAGGATTTTTACTATAAGAAAAAGGGATATACGGGAGATGTACTTCGCGTAAAGCAGATAAAAACCTATCGCTGGGTAGGAGTATCTGTATTGATTTTGAATTTGGTAATAGGAGGAATGTCTCTTCTTATGACCTTTGAAAATCAATACTTCCCTTATAATGCAGCTCTTATTATGAGTATTGGCTTATTTGCAATTTATCGTTTTATAACGGGAATCTCAAATGCAAAAAAATATCAGACGAATAAAAATAAAATCTTTGCAGCTTCAAAGGTACTGGATATGATTATTGGGGTAATGGCTATGTACACGCTGCAGACTACTTTATTATCACTACTTCCAAATGATAATAAGGTGAGGTTTTATCTGAATCTCATTGCTGGTATAGTAGTCTTTTTGATTTCTTTAGTAGCGGGAATCTGGATGATTTATAGCGCTACCAAGGAGATTGGAGAGATTGAAAATAAGGGGTAAGAAAGCTATACTTTAATAGTTGAAACCCAACAAAAGGAGAAGAAAGATTATGACAAAAGAAATACCTTACAAGATTTACTTGGAAGAAAGTGAAATACCAACGAGATGGTATAACGTTCGAGCAGATATGAAGAATAAACCTGCTCCACTTTTAAATCCGGCAACAGGAAAGCCTTGTACTTTAGAAGATTTGGAACCGGTATTTTGCACGGAACTTGCAAAGCAGGAATTAAATGATACAGATCCTTGGATTGATATTCCAAAGGAGATTGTGGACTTTTATAAAATGTATCGTCCAGCACCTTTAGTAAGAGCCTATTGCCTGGAAAAGGAATTAGATACACCGGCTCATATTTATTATAAATTTGAGGGAAATAACACTTCTGGCAGCCATAAGTTAAACTCTGCCATTGCTCAGGCTTATTATGCAAAAGAGCAGGGATTAAAAGGTGTTACAACAGAAACAGGGGCAGGACAGTGGGGAACCGCTCTTTCTATGGCCTGCTCATATTTTGACTTAGACTGTCAGGTATATATGGTAAAGGTTTCCTATGAACAAAAGCCATTCCGCCGTGAAGTAATGCGTACCTATGGTGCTAGAGTAACACCATCTCCTTCTATGGAAACAGAAGTAGGTAGAAAGATTAATGCAGAGTTTCCTGGAACAACGGGATCTTTAGGATGCGCGATTTCTGAAGCAGTGGAAGCTGCTACGAAACAGGATGGTTATCGTTATGTACTTGGATCTGTATTATCTCAGGTACTTTTACATCAGACAGTGATTGGTTTAGAGACAAAGGCTGCACTTGATAAGTATGATGTTGAACCGGATATTATTATTGGTTGTGCAGGTGGTGGATCAAACTTAGGTGGACTTATTTCTCCATTTGCAGGAGAGATGGTTCGCGGGGAGAAAAACTATCAGATTATTGCGGTAGAACCTATGAGTTGTCCTTCTCTTACAAGAGGAAGCTATGTATATGATTTCTGTGATACAGGAAAGGTTTGTCCTTTGGCTAAAATGTATACCTTAGGCAGTGGATATATTCCTGCACCAAACCATGCCGGCGGACTTCGCTATCATGGAATGAGTTCAATTGTTTCTCAGCTTTATGATGATGGATTTATTGAGGCTAGAAGCGTAAAACAAACTGATGTATTTGAAGCAGCTCAAAAATTTGCCCGTATTGAAGGTATTCTTCCTGCTCCAGAAAGCTCTCATGCAATTAAGGTAGCCATTGATGAAGCCTTAAAATGCAAAGAAACCGGCGAGGCAAAAAATATTGTCTTTGGATTAACAGGAACTGGATATTTTGATATGGTTGCATATCAGAAATTTAATGATGGGGTAATGGAAGATTATTGTCCTACAGATGAGGAAATCAAAGCTTCCTTAGCAAATTGCCCTAAGGTATAAGAACAGATGAATTTTTTGGAAGAACATTATAATAAATTTTTTGAAGAAAAAAGACTAAATTCCAGACATGGTCAGGTGGAGTATCGCCTGACCATGAAGTATATTATAAAGGAATTAAAAGAAATAGAAGAAAAAGGAAAATCCCCCTCTGAAATCCGCATTGCAGATATTGGGGCAGGCACCGGTCGATATGCCATACCTTTATCGGAAATGGGCTATGAAGTAACGGCAGTTGAGCCGGTACAACATAATCTTGGAGTAATGAAGGCGAAAAAAAGCAATGTGACCTGCATGAAAGGGAATGCTCTAAAGTTAAAAAAATTAGAAGAGGAGTCCTTTGATCTGGTTTTAATGCTAGGACCTATGTATCACCTTTTTACCATGGAAGATAAGAAACAGGCCATGTCAGAAGCAAAACGAATTGCAAAACCGGGGGCAGTCATATTTGTGGCCTACTTAATGAATGAATATGGGGTTTTAACTTATGGATTTAAAGAACGTCATATTTTAGAGGTATTACGAGATCATCGTTTGGACGACGAGTTTTCCTGTAGTTCATCAGAAGAGGACTTATATGACTATGTTCGAATTGATGTCATTAATGAACTGGCAGAATCTTCTGGAATGAAACGGAAGCTTTTATTTACACCAGATGGACCAGCGGATTATATGCGAAGGGAATTAAACCAACTTTCAGAAGAAGAGTTTGAAGAATTTGTTCGTTATGTTGAATCTATTTGTGAACGACAGGAGCTGATTGGGGCAGCAGCACATACGGTGGATATTTTACAAAAATAAAAGGAGAAGGGGATTATGACACAAAAACAGCGCATGGATGAGGGACTAATTTACGACGCGGCAGATGGAGAGATTGAAAAGGAACAAAACGGATGCTTGGAACTATTGTATGATTACAATGCCACACGACCTTCTGAACAGGAAAAACGACAGAAATTATTAAAGAAAATGTTTGGAAGCATTGGGCAGGGGTGCTATATTGAACCTCCTTTTCATGCAAACTGGGGCGGTAAGCATTGTTATTTTGAAGAATTGGTATATGCAAATTTTAATCTTACTCTGGTCGATGATGGGAACATTTATGTTGGGGCGAAAACCATGTTTGGCCCTAATGTGTGTGTGGCTACGGCCAATCATCCTATTAATGTAGAACTTAGGGAAAAGATGCTGCAATACAATAAGGATGTTCACATTGGTCGTTGTGTCTGGATTGGGGCAAATACGGTAATTGTTCCGGGAGTGACCATTGGCGATAATTCTGTGATTGGAGCTGGCAGTGTTGTGACAAAGGATATTCCAGCTAATGTGGTTGCCTATGGAAATCCATGTCAGGTAGTAAGAGAAATTGGTGAAAAAGATAAAGAGTATTTTTTCAAAAAAGAAAGGATAGACTGGGAAAATTTAGAGAGCCTGCAACCACAGTTTGGACATATAAAATAAGGGAATAACTTTCTTTCTTTGGGTAAGTTATGGTATCATATAAGTACTGAGAGAAAGTGGAGAGAAGGTATGGAATTTAACGGAAGTTATTATGAAAAAAATCTTCTAAAAGCAATATTCGCTACGAAGGGGATAAAATTTTTTTGGAAAGACAAAGAACGTCGTTTTATTGGTGCAAATCAGGCGTTCCTGGATTTCTATGGTTTCCAATCGGAACAGGAGATTATTGGTCGCACAGATGAAGATATGGGATGGCATGTGGATCCTGTACCTTTTAAAAATGATGAAGTGCGGGTAATCGAAAATGGAGAAACCATTGAGAATGCAGAGGGTACCTGTATTATTCGGGGAGAGATTCGAAACATCAGGGCCAATAAAAATCCTATTTATGATGACGAAGGAAATATCGTTGGACTGGTAGGATATTTTATTGATATTACAGATGAGGTTCGAAAAAAAGAGCATACGGATAGCATGAGCAGAAAGGATCCTTTGACAGGACTGTTAAATCAGGAAGGGCTGATGGAACAGTTAGGAAGTTTTGTCTATGGATACCTTCACAGAGGATTAAACTTTGTCTGTATCTATTTAAATATTGATGATTTCAAGAAAATCAATTCAGAATACGGAACAGAGTATTCGGATGACTTGCTTACCAATGTAGCAGAGTGTTTTTCACTAACATTGGCTACTGGTGGAATTATGGCTCGTATGTACGGGGATAATTTTGTGATTTTGCATCAGTTATCAAGAGATGACCAGGTAGATATCCTGATTTCAAGATTACGCCTGGCTTTAAACAAAGTAAGCTTTATGTCTCAACATCAAATGACACCGGGGGTGTCTGTGGGAACAGCTCTTATGTCTGAAGTGAAAAATGGAGAAGAGCTGGTGAACTTAGCAGAGGCTAGGATGATGGAAGACAAAGAGCATAGAAAGAAAAACGGTATTATTACCGGAATCAGCTAATTTAGGAGGGCGTAATGGAAGTTACAAACAGTATTAAGTACGTGGGAGTAGATGATACTACTCTTGATTATTTTGAAAGTCAGTATCCTATGGAGGAAGAGGTGGGAATTTCTTATAATTCCTATGTCATTCTAGATGATAAGATTGCCATTATGGATACGGTAGATAAAAGATGTTCTGACGAATGGTTAAAAAATGTAGATGATGTTTTGGAAGGAAAAACTCCAGACTATCTTATTGTTCAGCATTTAGAACCAGATCATTCAGGAACCATTCAGGCTTTAGTTGAAAAGTTCCCAAATATGGAAATTGTTTGCTCTGCAAAGGCAAAGGCTATGATGCCACAGTTTTTTGAATTTGACATTTCAAAGGTAAAGGGCGTGGCAGAAGGAGAAACTCTTGAATTAGGAAGTCATACTTTACAGTTTATGATGGCACCTATGGTTCATTGGCCAGAAGTCATGGTAACCTATGATCAGTGTGATAAAGTATTATTTTCTGCTGACGGATTTGGAACCTTTGGAGCAATTAAAAACAATATTCCATGGGAGCAGGAAGCCAGCCATTACTATTTAAATATTGTAGGAAAATATGGAGCTAGTGTTCAGGGACTTTTGAAAAAAGCAGCTGCTTTAGATATTGTGATGATTTGTCCATTACATGGACCGGTTTTAAAGGATGATCTATCTTTCTATATTAATAAGTACAATATCTGGTCAAGCTATGAACCGGAAATAGATGGTATTTTAGTTTGCCATGCATCTGCTCATGGAAATACTAAAAAGGCTGCAGAAGATTTTGCAGAAGAATTAAAGGCAGCTGGAGCAAAGGTAAAGGTATTAGATCTTTGTAGAGAAGATGTTTCTGAAGCAGTAGAAAAATGCTTCCAGTACAAAAAGATTGTTCTTGCAGCAATTACATATGACGGCGCGCTTTTCCCTGCCATGCAGGATTTGATTTATCATCTTTCCATTAAGAACTTCCAGAATCGTACCATTGGTATTATCGAAAATGGTTCCTGGGGACCAATTGCTGGAAAGAAGATGCGTGAACAGTTAGAAACAATGAAGGATGTAACTGTATTAGAACAACAGGTTACATTAAAGACAAAGGTTCATGATGAGAACAAAGCTCAATTTGAAGAATTGAAAAAGGCATTATTGGCATAGATTCATGGAAAAGAAAAACTATCGCATTAAAGTAGCATACGACGGTACCAGGTACTATGGATGGGAACACCAGCCTGGCAAGGAAACAATTCAGGGAAAGCTTGAAATGGTGCTTGCCAGAATGGTAGGACTAGATCCGGCTCCAGAAGATTTTTTTGGAGATGGGGCCCCTGTAGAGGTTATTGGTGCAGGTCGAACCGATGCTGGGGTACATGCTCGTGCAATGATTTGTAATACCTATTTAGAAACAAGCCTTTTACCAGATGAGATTCGGGATTATATGAATTCTTATTTGCCAGATGATATTGCAGTGGCAGAGGTGAAAGTTGCCAGTGAGAGGTTCCATGCAAGATACAATGCCATAGGAAAGACTTATCAGTATACCTGTTTTGACGGACCAGTAAAGCCTGTTTTTAATCGTAAGTATTATACTTACTTAGAAACTCCGGTAGATGTTGAAGCAATGCAACGTGCTGCCACTTATTTAGTGGGAGAGCATGATTTTAAATCATTTTGTGGAAATTCCCATATGAAAAAGTCTACGGTTCGAATGGTGGATAAGATTGAGATTAGACGTAGCAAAGGATATATCTATTTTACCTTTCATGGAACCGGTTTTTTACAAAATATGGTTCGTATTTTAGTGGGAACTCTTCTTGAAGTAGGGATTGGCCGAATGAAACCGGAAGATATGCCTGGTGTTTTAGAAGCAAAGAATCGAAGAAGCGCCGGACCAACAGCACCGGCCAAGGGCCTTAGTCTTATAAAAGTAGATTACTAAACAATGAATAGAAAGTCTGTGGTTAGTTGACCACAGGCTTTTTTATTATGCCAAAAGATAAGAATAACAAGAATTATCTGTATTTATGCACAAAAAATGATGACGCTTTTTGTGAATGATTTTGACGAAAAATGATTGAAT
>JAIKXK010000317.1 GCA_024684155.1 Lachnospiraceae bacterium
ACTTTAAATATATGGGAGTAATGTAAGAAAAATAGATAAAAGAAAGGAAATGAGATGAAACGAAAAGTAAAAAGATTGGCGAAAATGCTGTTTTCGCTTTTATTGTGTTGCGCATTAACATTGACTTCAATTCAGATGCCGGCATACGCAAAAAGCGGTGAATGGACAGGAGGGCAGGTTGATAGTGGATACAGATTAAAAATTGTCTACTCTGAATCGGCCCAAAATCCAAAGACAAACACGTCGAAAGTTACCGCAACATTATATCTGGTTCAAGACAAAGGCTATGATCTTTATATAGGAGCCCGATCTGCAACCATCACAATTAACGGAAATCAGACTACGATTTCAAATATTCCCGCAATTCGTAATACGGGAAATGTAACGACCAAACTTGGGTCGGCTACAACCACCGTCAAACACACATCTGACGGTTCCAAATCAATTACCATTTCTGCAAGCTTCGATATGAATGCAAAATTAAGCGGAACTTATTATGGAACCATGAGTACCTCCAAGAAAGTTTCATTAGATAAACTAGATCGAACAGCTCCCACTGTATCATTAAAACTAAATAGTGTTACATCAAGCAGCGTTAAGATGACAGCAACTGCAGATGTTTCCTGTGATAACTGGCAGTATTCACTAGATGGCGGAAGCACATGGAAAACATTTGCAAGTTCCGGAAAATCAAATGCGTTTACGATCAGCAACCTTTCCGGCGGAAAGAAGTATACGGTTGTGGCAAGGGTCAGAAAAACAGACAACAATGTTTTTTCTGAGCAAAGCAAATCGGTTAGTGCGACCACCAAACCAAATCCACCGGGAAACCTTTCTGTGAGCGCAGTTAAGAAAGATTCTGCAAAACTATCATGGAATAATACAACCGGAGCGACTTCATACAATGTATATTTAAATGATAAGGTTATAGAGAAAAACGTACAAGGAACAAGCTATACCTTTTCGGGCCTGATTCCAAACAGTGCATATACATTTGGAGTTTCTGCGACAGGTACAAGTGGAGATAGCACACTTGCAAAAACAGCAGAGTATGTCACACTTGCTAGTGCTCCAACGAAAGTAAAAGTACAAAGTCAAAATCAGGATAGTGTAAAACTGAGTTGGTCGCAAAGCACAGACGGAAATGAAGCGACAATTACCTATAACATTTATCGGGATGATATATTAATCGGAACCAGCAGCACGAATAGCTACGCCGATACTGTTTACAATAATACTGACTGCAAGTATGCGGTATGTGCAGTCACATCAGCTGGAAACTCTGCTAAATCATCAGCCGTTTCGGTAAAGCATGTTCCGTTGTCAATCAATGCTGAAGCGACAAATAAGAGTTATTATACGATTATCACCCCGACTTATAAAGGCGGCGTGAATAGGGAAATCGATCCGACTTCCTGCAAATGGGCATACGGAAATAAAGAAATATCCGATTTTGAAAACGGTGGATATGTTTTTTCAACAAGTTTTGCAGTGACAAAGAACGGAACATATACTGTGTATGCGCAGGATGTAGATGGAAATGAAGCTGTCGGTACTATCACTGTATCTGACATTTATACAATAGATACAATTGGTGCATTTACGGAAAACGATACAGATTTTTTATGTGGAATCCATTGGACTTCCGGTATCTTTTGAGCGAACTTACAATTCCATGAGCGAGGATGATATATTTGGCAAGGGATGGTCATTTAACTATGCAAAAAAGACTGTACTAAATGAAGCCGGAACCGTCAGACTCGTTTACTTGCCTGATGGCAGTATCAATTATTTTGCAGTAAATGATGATGGAACTTTTTCCGGAATCAAAACGCAGAATACTTTAACAGTAGCAAACTCTATCTATGAAGTTACAACAAAGGATAACTACAAATACATTTATGACAATGAGACGTTAACAACGATTCAGGATGCAAATGGTAATAAAATCATTATTGATTTAAATGCCAATCAGTTACCTGAAAAGATTACAGATAGTGCAGACCGAACCTATACCATTGAATATGATAAGTCAGGTCATATCACAACAATCACCGATCCTGCAAATCGCTGTGTATCATATGCGTATGAAGATGGCATGCTAACTTCTGTGACAGCGTTAACACAAGAAGTATCGGAAACCTATGAATATACCGATGGTTTGCTTACAGTTGTAAAAGATGCATCGGGCAAGGTGACCTCTCAACTCATTTATAATGACCAAAAACAAGTCGATAAATTAACGAATGAAGATGGAGATGAGACTTACTATTACTATCACATAACGCGAAATGGGGAAGTCGTCGTTTATGAGGATGATGCTGAAATCATAATCGATGAGATGGACAGCGATAGCAATCCGGCAAGCGATATCTATAATACGTATGGTCAGCTTATCGTCAGTGCGGATGGCTATCTGTATGAGTACAATCAAGATGGTACGATTTCCAAAGTAGACGGAACAAACAGCGACAAAACCTTAGTGATATACAGTTATGATGATTATGGAAACGTAACCAAAATCATAACAAAGTCTGCAGACGAACAGACCCTAGAAGAAGAGAAATACACATATACATATCACGATGGAACTTCCGCGATTGCATCTGAAGAAATCACAACAACTTCATATAATTATGACGAATCAGGTGAATGCGAAAGCACGGAGACAAAAACCTCAAGCTATTCCTTCGACAAGTGTGGAAATGTGTTATCAGAACAGGAAGATACACAGTCTGAAGATGCAATCTCGTACAGCTACGACGAAAAGGGACTCGTATTAACAAAGTCTGATTCGAGCACAACGGTAGAATATACCTATGATGCAAACGGCTATATCAGTACTGAAGAAGTCAGCGAAGATGGCAAAGAAACCACGAAGGAGACTTCTTATAATGTAATCGGAAATCTGCTTTCTACAACCGAAGCTGGACTTACAACAGAATATCTGTATGATTTGGCAGGAAACGAAATCCGTATCAAGCAAAACGATGGGGATACGGTTTTAGTTTCAAGATACATATACAATCGCAATCATAAAGTGATTCAGGCAATTGGAGCAGACAATTATTCGGAATCGGATGATTTGTTAAATCCGGATGAGAATGGTCTTTGTCAGGAAAATATCTATGAAGATAGCAATGTCGGAGAGCGATATACCTATGATGAGGACGGAAATGTCTTAACCTATATCAATGCCGCAAATAATCAAACAGTTAACACCTATGACACAGATGGAAATCTGGTAAAAACAGTTACTTATGAAAGCTGCGATACAACCAAAGATGGTCTTACCACCAGATATGTTTACGATTCAGAAGGGCGTCTGACTCAAACCATCTATCCGCATCAGTATCAAGCCTCAAAGGATCAGCTTGATGTGGAAAACGGTATCAACGAGTATGATGACGATAGTGTAGGTGAGAGAGCATCATATGATGAAGACGGAAATGTGATCGCGCAAACCAATTCCTTTGGCGAAGAAACTACCAATTTATATGATGCAAACGGAAAACTGGTGAAATCCACAACAGGAAAGAAGGTTATACGATTCGTCTATGATGGTGGAGAAAATCTCCTTCAGGTTATCTATCCGGATCAGTATGACGAGGAAGATGACAAGCTGGATTTAGAAGCCGATGAACCAATCGATCAGTATGCAAATGAAGATGTGGGCGACCGTTATGAGTACGACTCAGACGGAAATATCATCAAATATACAAACTCCTATGGAATCGTATCCGAAAATACATATGAAGACGGGAAGCTAATCAAAGTATCCCGATCCGATGGAACTGAATTTTCATATAATAAAAGTGGCGAAGCAACCAAAGAAACATATGCAAACGGCCTGACAAATGAAATCTCGCATACCGAAGATCAAACAATTATCACAGGCTCAAATGGACTGACCACGACTTATCAAAAAAATGGATTCGGAGAAATCACATCCTATCATTTAGAAACGGATAATCTTGATCAAGACTATACCTACACATATGATGCGAAGGGAAATATTCTTTCAGTATCCTTAAATGATGACTTATTACAGTCCTATTCTTATAATGCATCTGATGAGTTAATTCGCGTCAATGATCAGGTAGCAGACGAAACTGTCACCTATCAGTATGATTATGTAGGAAATATCACAGAGGTTGCAACCTATGCCTATACAGAAGGCTCTCTTGGAGAACCGACCGCGACGGAAGTCTACAGCTATGATACAAACAACCGTCGAACTGATTTAAGCTATGATGACGATGGCAATCTGACTCAGTTCATTGGATATGAATTATCATGGACCGATTGCAGACTAAAGTCTGCAACAAGTACAGAACATGACATATCCTATACATACAATTACGCAGGTATCCGTACATCCAAAACCGTAGATGGAATCAAAACCACCTACAAAGTGGATGACAATAACAATGTCGTTGAACTGTCAAACGACAGCCAGACCATCACATTTGCCTACAACAGCAGTGGCTCACCAATCTATCTGGAATATGATGGCAAAACCTACTACTACGAAAAGAACCTTCAGGGTGATGTGGTAGGCATCCTCAATACAGAAGGAGAAGAAGTCGTCCACTATGATTACAATGCATGGGGCGAAGTAACGGGAGTCACCGGAACGCTCGCAGATACCCTTGGCAAGGATAATCCATTACGCTATCGTGGATACTTCTATGACGAAGAAACAGAACTGTATTACCTGCAGAGCCGCTACTACAGTGCAGACCTTATGAGATTCCTCTCAGAGGATGACCCAGTACTCTCGAATGACCAGGGCGAACCACTGGGAAGCAATCTGTATGGGTATTGTGTGAATAACCCGGTAAATTATAGTGATTATACCGGACACTATGCAGCTTCCATTGCACTTCAAGCTTCGATTATTACGAAGTTGGCTGCGGCGATGGCTGGAATTATGGGTGGAATTCGTTTTTCAATGGACAGCATAAAAGTGGCGATTGCATGTTCATGGCTACCTCTAGTATGTATCGCTGCAACATCAGTTGCAGCTGCTGGGCTGGTATATACAGTAAAGACCTTTAAAAAGATGAATGTGAACGCTGCGAAAGTACGTGCAGCGGTGAAAGCTTGTATAGAAAGAAACGGAATCAAAGCTGATAAAACACATGGTAATACTGTCTATGTCATTACTAGAAAAGGGAAAACGGATGTTGTATATGTAGGAAGAACAAATAGTTTCAAAAGAAGAATGAAAGAGCACCAAAAGCATAAATTTCCCGAGGAAAAATATGACATGTATGCGGTTGCAACTGGGTTATCATTACGAAAAGCAAGAGCTTTGGAGCAGACACTTATTACAGCATATACGCTTGATACATTAGTAAATATGATCAATTCAATCTCTCCCAAAAAGTGGAAAAACTTTAAGAGTGAATTTGAACAGATGGGATTATTAATCGAAGCAGGATTTGATCCGGAATGAAAGGAGAATCATGGGATATTTTAGTTGTAGTTTATATGGCAATGATGCTTCATTGGATGCGAGAGACACCTATAGGATTCAATTAGAATTGACTGGAGATGATGAAGAAGCATTAAAGCGGACCAAAGAAATATTAGAAGAATTTATGGGGACAGATGAGGAATGCCTAGTCTGGTATGCCCTTGCTGATACACAATGGAAGATTGGACGTCTATGTAATGAAGTAAGAGGAAAAGCCTTTGAATTTTTAGCGCAAAATGGCGGTGAAGAATTATTTGAAGGCCGTGAACGGGAAAAATGGGGAACAATACTGCGAAAGTTAGAGGATAAATTGAATAGTCCTATGAAACCATATAAAAAGATAAAGAAATTGGAACCACTGGAATTGTGGAACATGGGAGATGTGTATGCTTATCAGTTTTATACAAAAAAAGCGGAAGATGCCGGTATATATAAGAAATATATATTGATGCAAAAAATTGGGGAAGAAACTATGACAGAGGATATGGGAGGGTTTCAATATGATGTCATACAGATATATGATCGGTTGTTTGATGAATTGCCGGACCCGGAAGTAATAAAAGATATTCGATTATTACCGGCTGATATACCATATAGGGAAAACGAAGAATTGCTGAGAACGTTTCCGCTTGATATGTCAGCTGGAATGGATTATTTAAAAACATCTGAGTATCCTAGAAAAAGACTACAGTTCCTGGGGAATGTAGAGATCCCAATTAAAACGGAATATGTACATGGAAGAGTGAAAGATTTTGGTTGGTACAAAATAGAGGAATGCTGGTTAGTGTCTTTTTACAAATGGTGGCAGGGGAAAACATATTATGAGGAGAATGGGCTTTATTATCCAAGTGAGATCTATAAAGAAAACGATGATGAATAGTTGTGTAATTAGGATATAAAGTAATGTTTGATAGACCTCTTCCTCTAAGCGAAGGTAGGGGTTATAACAAACTGGTCTCAGTCGGAGATTGTAACTCCGACTGAGATAAATCATTAATCGAAGCAGGATTTGATCCGGAATAGAGGAGAAAGAAATGGGATACTGGAGCTGTAGTCTATATGGCAATGATGCTTCACTGGATGCAAGAGATACTTATCTTGTGCGATTAGAATTAGCCGATAGTGATGAAGAGGCATTAGAGCAAACAAAAAAAGAACTCGAAGAATTTATAGGGACAGATGAGGAATGCCTGATTTGGTATGCTCTTGCTGATACACAGTGGAAGATAGGACGCCTTTGCGATGAAGTAAAAGGAAAAGCCTTTGAATTTTTAGCGCAAAATGGCGGTGAAGAATTATTTGAAGGCCGTGAACGGGAAAAATGGGGAGCAATACTGCGAAAGTTAGAGGATAAATTAAATAGCCCTATGAAGCCTTATAAAAAGATAAAGAAATTTGAGCAATTAGAATTGTGGAATATGGGAGACGTGTATGCATATCAGTTTTCTACAAAAGAGGCGGAAGAATCCGGTATATATAAGAAATATATATTGATGCAA
>JAIKXK010000330.1 GCA_024684155.1 Lachnospiraceae bacterium
CTGATAATGTTGCAGCTACAAACCAGTTTGATGATGTATCAGCTGAATTTGTGGATGAAAAAACAGAAGGAAAAGCGCTTAACTTTAGTAGAAGTGATTTTGCATCTACCTTCCCTACAGCACCAACAGAAGCTGATATGGAGGCAGAAGACTACATTAAAGAAGCACATGAAACGGTTTACGATGAAACGACAAATGAGGAAACAGGTAATGTGGAAGGAAGTGTAGCATACACAGAAGAAATGCCTACCACAGATGCTAATAATGATGTTCAGTTAATTTCTCTTCGTGGATTAAGTTATGACGATCCTGCATGGGAAGAATTATTAGATGAATTAAATATGGAAGAAGTGGCAAATATGCTTGCGAATGCTGGTTATAATACAGCAGAATTAACTTCCATAGGAAAGCCTGCAACTCTTGATTACGATGGCCCAATGGGTTGGTCTACCTGGGTGTCAGCAAGTGGTAAGGATGCCATTTGTATTGGCCTTCCAGCGGAAGAAATGCTTGCAGCTACCTGGAATGTTGATATTGCAAATGAAATGGGTGCCCTTGTAGGTGAACAGGGATTATACAATGGATTTAATGGTTGGTATGCACCTGCTATGAACACACACAGAAATGCTTTTGCAGGAAGAAACTATGAGTACTTCTCAGAAGATGGTTTTCTTGCTGGAAAGATTGCAGCAGCAGAAGTTTCTGGTGTTATGAAATATGGTTCTTACGTTTACTTAAAGCATTTTGCTTTAAATGATAAGGAAGATGGACGAAACGGTATTGCAACCTGGGCAAATGAACAGGCAATTCGTGAAGTTTATTTAAGACCTTTTGAAATTGCAGTAAAAGAAGCAAAGGCTACAGTAAACTACTATGATAGCGAAGGAGAACTTCAGTCTTCAGAAATTAATGCAGTTACTGCTATTATGAGTGCTTACAACAGAATTGGTTGTACCTGGTCAGGCGCAAGATATGGTCTTATGACTACCATTCTTCGAGATGAATGGGGATTCAACGGTTCTGTTCTTACTGACTACTATGGTGGCAGTGCTTATATGGATCCAGATTCTGGTATTCGCGCTGGAAACGATATGATGTTAAACACATTTGCAGATGGTACTCTTTCCGATACTACTTCAGCAACAGGTGTTAGTGCTATGAGAAGAGCTGCTCATAACGTTTTATATACTGTAGTAAATTCTAATGCAATGCAGGGAATTGTTCCTGGAACTACTGTAAGTTATGCTCTTGCAACATGGCAGAAGCTTCTTATTTTAGGAGATTGCGTTGCAGCAGTTATTGTTATCTTGGGCATTGTTTTAATTCGTAGGAAGAAAAAGAATGCTTAATTTATAAATTTAACACTTAGGGACACTGTTTTATACAGTGTCTCTATTTTTGTACATGAATATTTTTGACATATGTCATTTATGGTGCTATATTTATTTTGACATATGTCGAAAAGAACGGAGGATTCAATTGCCTAGAGTACCAAAATGCAGAAAAATTTGTGGGTTCCCTGATTATTACAGCTTTGTACCAGAAAATGCAGAACAAGAGCAGTTCGAAACAGTGGTATTGTCTTTGGATGAATATGAGACGGTAAGATTGTTAGATGCACAAGGGATGAATCAGGAAGCTTGCGCAAAAAGTATGGGAGTAGCAAGAACAACAGTTACAGCCATGTATGATAGCGCTCGTAAAAAAATTGCAGATGCTTTAGTAAACGGGAAGCGCATAAAAATAGCCGGCGGCTATGTGGAAATGAATCCAAATCCTGATCAATTCGATATAAATTTAAAACAAAAAGGAGAAAATGAGATGAGAGTAGCAGTTACTTATGACAACGGAAACGTATTTGGACATTTTGGAAGAACAGAACAGTTTAAGGTTTATGATATTGAAGATGGTGTTGTAAAAAATGCTGAAATCCTTGGAACTAACGGTGAAGGATGCGGTGCTTTAGCTGGAATCTTAAATGTAGCAAATGTTGATGCTTTAATTTGTGGTGGTATCGGTGGTGGTGCCCAGAACGCAATTAATGCAGCTGGAATTAAACTTTACGCTGGTGCAAGCGGAAATACAGATGATGTAATTGCATCATTTATTGCAGGAACTTTAGATGCAAGTGGAGAAGCAAATTGTGATCATCATGATCATGAACATGGGGAAGGACACGGTTGCGGACACGGACATGGTGGATGCCATCACTAATAGGAGATGAAAATGAATTTAAATGAAAGAGCCCAAAAGGCAGTATCACTTAAGACCACTGGCGGATATAACTGTTCCCAGGCGGTAACAGCAGCTTTTGCTGATGTAACAAATCTTTCAGAAGAGCAGTTAAAGCAGATTTCTGCAGGATTTTGTGCAGGTATGGGAAACATGGAAGCAACCTGTGGCGCATTAATTGGTGCCGGAATGGTAGCAGGTTTGGTGACAGAAGGCAAAGGAACCCTTCGTCTTACTCGACAAATCCAGGAGGATTTCCATGATAAATGTGGAGCCATTAAGTGTAAGGACTTAAAAGTAATTACAGATGGAAAGCCCCTTTGCCCTTGTGAAGAATGTGTAAAAAATGCAGTCTTAATTTGCGGGGAAACCCTTGGAATAGCCTAAAGAAATTATTGGAACGTCTCCATAGGAGGCGTTCTTTTTTTGTGGAAAAGAGAAGTTGGTGAAAACACTAATTAAGAATTGGATGAAAAGAGATATATTTTTGTGAATATTTAGATAAAAATCCTTGCTATAATGGTTGGGTTGAAAAAATATAAAACTATTTAGATGGGAATGATTGAATAAATTATGAAGTACTTAAAACAATTTGGAA
>JAIKXK010000059.1 GCA_024684155.1 Lachnospiraceae bacterium
GTTACTTATAATCATCATGAGCAGGCATGTGCAATAGCTGCAGAAGCCTATGCGAGATTAGACAATAAAATAGCTGCTGTTTGCGTTACCACTGGTCCTGGTGGTACAAACGCATTAACAGGTGTTCTAGGCGGATGGCTAGATTCAATCCCAATGTTTATTATTTCAGGACAGGTTCGCTATGATACGACAGCACGCTATGCGCTTCAGTTTACAGAAACACCACTTCGCGCAATGGGTGATCAGGAGTATGACATTGTAAAATCGGTTACTCCAATGACTAAATATGCAACAATGATTGAAGATCCTAAGAATATTCGCTATGCATTAGAGAAAGCATGGCATTTGGCAAATACAGGAAGACCAGGTCCTGTGTGGATTGATATTCCTGTAAACTATCAGGGAATGTTCATTGAAACAGATGAATTAGAAGGCTATGATCCAAAAGAGGATGATGCAAAGTTGCCTCCTGCTGTTTCTGATGAATTGGTAAATGAAATCATTGAAAAGATAAAGAAAGCAAAACGACCAGTATTCCATGCGGGCTATGGTATTCGTCTTTCTGGGGCGTATGAAGCTTTCAGAGAAGTGCTAGAAAAACTAAATATTCCAATTGTTACTTATTGGAATGCAGTAGATTTAATTGAAGATGAGCATCCTCTATACACTGGCCGTGCTGGTAATATGGGTGATCGTCCTGGAAACTGGGCAATTCAAAATGCGGATTTGATTCTTGCGGTTGGAACACGTATTTCTATTCGCCAAGTTGGATATAATTGGAAAACTTGGGCAAGAGAAGCAGAAGTTATTATGGTGGATATTGATAAGGCAGAACTAAAAAAACCTACCTTACATGTTGATATGCCAGTATGGGCAGATGCAAAAGACTTTTTAACCACTTTAAATCGCAACATTTCTGATGACAAAGTAAGCACTGCTGAAGATTGGAATCAAATTTGCCGTGACTGGAAGAAGAACTATCCTGTTATTCAAGATCGTCAGTGGGAAGAAAACGGAACTACAGCAAATGTATATGCATTTGTAAAATATATGAGCAGCAAGCTTCCTGAAAACAGTTTGACAGCCGTATCAAACGGTGCATGCTGTGTAGTTGGAAATCAGACATATGAGATTCAAAAGGGAAGCCGTATGGCTAATAACTCTGCTGTAGCAAGTATGGGATATGGACTTCCGGCTGCAGTAGGAACCTGTGTAGGCGGTGGAAGAAAAGAAACAATCTGCCTAGAAGGTGATGGAAGTATTATGATGAATCTTCAGGAATTACAGACCATCATAACAAATAAGCTTCCAATTAAGATCTTTTTAATTAACAATAGTGGATACCATTCTATTCGTATTACACAAACCAATCTCTTTAGCAACCATTGTAAAGTAGGTATTGGTGAAGAGTCAGGAGATTTATCATTTCCTGAATTCAAAAAGATAGCAGAAGCGTTTGGATACCCATATTATTCTGCAAAGAGCAATGCAGAAATGAAAGAAGTTGTTGATAAGGTCTTACAGATGGATGGACCAGTGTTTACAGAAATCTTTACAGATACAGCACAGGTGTGGGAACCAAAGAGTAGTACAAAACGATTAGAGGATGGTACATTAGTTAGCCCTCCGCTGGAAGATTTAGCACCATTCCTTCCTAGAGAAGAATTAGAAAAGATTATGTTAGTCCCAATGGTAGAAGAGGGTTGAGTTATGAGAAGGGTATATTTACTGGACTGCACCTTGAGAGATGGAGGTTATATTAATGATTTCCGTTTTGGAGAGGATGTAATTAAGGGGTTTTGTAAAAAAATTGTTAAAACAGGTGTAGATATCTGTGAAGTTGGATTTATTAAAGGGGATGCATATGACCCTGATACTTCTCTTTTTCCAGATATTGAGAGCTTTAAAAATGTAATTGCACCAAAGGATAGCCGCATGAAATATGTGGGAATGTTAGATATGTCAAAACCAATTCCTTTGAATAGAATTACTCCTTATGATGGTTCATCAATTGATGGGATTCGTGTGATTTTTAAAAAGAACAAGTTGAATGAAGCCTATGAGTATTGTAAAAGAATTCAGGAATTAGGCTACTTTATTTCAGTGAATTTTGTCGGAACAGACTTATACTCAGATGAAGAATTTATAGCAGGCATAGAGAAGTTTAACGAGCTTTGCCCATATGCTGTTTCGATTGTGGATAGCTTTGGAGTTATTAAGAGAAAACACTTCCTAAGATTGTGCTATATTGCAGATAGTAATCTAAAACCTGAAACAATTCTTGCGTATCATGCACATAATAATTTACAACTAGCGTTTGGCAATGCTGAGAGTCTAGTTGAGATGAATCTAAAACGTGACCTTATAATTGATGCATGTGTATTTGGAATGGGTCGTGGTGCAGGAAATCTAAATATGGAACTCTTTGCAGAGTATATGAATGAAAATTATGATACTCATTATGATATTCAGCCAATGCTGGAAATAATGGATGAGTATTTATCAGATATTTATAAGAAAAAGCAATGGGGATATTCATTGCCGTTCTATTTATCTGCGTCTAAGAACTGCCATCCGAATTATTCCGTATATTTAGAAGAAAAAGATGCTTTATCAGTGCAAGATTTTGATCATATCCTAGCATCCATTCCGGCAGAAGAAAAAGCGAATTTCTCTAAGGAAAAAGCAGAAAAATATTATAGAGAATATTTATGCAAGGATTATGATGATTCAAAAGATTTAGAAGTCTTGAATCATTCTTTTAAAGGGAAAGATGTTTTAATTATCGCACCTGGGAGAAGCATAAAAGAGTATAAAGATTCTATAGAAGAATACATCAATAAAAAAGATATTACTTCCATTTCAGTAAACTTTTTGCCAACTGATTGGAAAGTAGATTTTATCTTTAGCAATAATATGAAGCGCTGCAGAAAGATTGATGATACGAAGGGAGTTAAGATGATTCTTACTTCAAACATTTCATCAGATGTGGAATCAGATTATCGAGTTTCATTTGAAAAGATATGTGGAGAGAAAACAGAAACGTTAGACAATTCTGGCTTAATGCTTTTGCGCTTGCTAAAGAATGCTGGAGTTAATAGTGTGTTAATTGCAGGTATGGATGGATATGATGAGTACTATGGCATGGATTATTATGATCAAAGTATGGAATATTCATTTAATCTTGACGCAAAAAAAAGAAATGCATGTATTGCGGAAGAGTTAAAAGAAATAAAAGAAAATATGGATGTAACTTTTGTTACACCATCTAGTTATAACGCGTAAAACGTGGAGGAAGAACATTGAAGAAAGTAAGCATTTTAATACCATGCTATAACGAAGAAGAAAACGTAGTACCAATGAGTGAAGCAATCCGTGATTTGTTTGAAAAAGAATTACCACAATATGATTATGAATTGTTATTTATAGATAATGCGTCATCGGATAATACGAGAACTTTACTACGAGAAATCTGTGAGAAGAATAAAAAGGTACGAGCAATCTTTAATGCAAAAAACTTTGGCCAGTTCAACTCACCTTATCATGGCATTTTACAAACTACGGGAGACTGTACCATTTCCATGGTATGTGATTTCCAGGATCCTATCGAACTCATTCCAAAGTATTTAAAGGAATGGGAAAATGGATACAAGATAGTAATTGGTATTAAGAGCAAGAGTAAAGAGAATCCGATTATGTATTGGCTACGTAGTATTTACTATAAGACAATAAAGAAGTTTTCTGATGTGGAGCAGATTGAACATTTTACAGGCTCAGGTCTTTATGACAGGGATTTTGTAAATGTTCTTCGTGATTTAAAGGATCCAACACCATTTTTAAGAGGAATCGTGGCTGAACTAGGATTTAAGAGAAAAGAAATCGAGTATGAGCAGCCACAGCGTCGTGCAGGAAAGACTCATAATAACTTCTATACGTTATATGATGCAGCAATGCTTTCGTTTACTTCCTACACAAAGATTGGACTTCGTATGGCAACATTTTTAGGTGCAGGA
>JAIKXK010000369.1 GCA_024684155.1 Lachnospiraceae bacterium
GGGCAAAAACCATGCTTACAACCACAAACTACACTGTTCAGGAAATAAGCGATTCCCTGGAATTTTGCTCCAGAAGTTATTTCAGTTCTGTCTTCGAAAAAATAGAAAAATGCTCCCCAACGGAATATCGTAACCGCTAGGGAGCACCTAAATATGGCTTTATACTGTCCATGTATCCTTCCATGAAATATATGGCTTATCCTCTTTAAATTCTACCGGGAGCCATACATAATCTGCCTTTGAAGTATTGGCACTTCCAAGCATTGGACTATCCATTAATTCACGTTTTTCTTCCTCAGTTACCTGATATTGATCTGGAGCATAATGAGCTGCAATAGATCTCTCTATTAAATCTGCTCGATGTGCATCCACAGGATAATCAGGCACCCATCGATCTCCTATAGAGATATAGAAATCTTCTTTTCCATCTACTTTAAATACTTGTGAAATCTGACTATTGAAAGAAGATTTTGAATCGTCGCCTATATGGGGATCTCCAATTGGTTCAAAAGGTTTGTTCCAATCATCTGTTACAGCCAAATCACTTTTATTTGGGATATAGCCACTCATACCGGAAGTAAGCATGTAAATCTTATCCCCTCGTTCAAATAAAGCTACCGCTTCTCTTGTAAAAGGAGCATAAAGATCTTCATATTGTCTTGAAATTTCTTCCTCTAAGGTAAGCAAATCCTCACTGACACGATATCCATAAATTCCCTTATGGTCTGCATCCATAAAAAGATAGACCTTTCCATCTTTTTTACTGCGAATCATATCGAAGTCCCCTACCTTATGGCCAAAAGGACGATATTCTTCCTTCATTACCTCATAAGGTCCTGTCAACGCATCAGACTGTAAAATCAAAAAGCAGGCTTCTTCTCCAGACTGTTTGATCCAGCACACATATTTTCCAGTAGTTTCACTTTTTAAAATATGTGGTCGATCTGCATGTTTTTCTGGATACATTCCTGAATTTTTATTGGTAAACTCCGGTGGAATAAAATAACCTAAGTCTTCCCAGTTATATAAATCCGTAGATTTATACATTTTCATGCCCCAAGTCCAAACACCATTTTTTCCATCGGTACGATTTTTGTTTTCACCATACCAATAATAAACTCCATCCTCAAAATACACTGCTCCACCATGAGTTTGAATACGATACCCATTGGTATCATAAACAGGTTCACCTGAATGAATACAATCATAGGTCACCTTATTTGTTTTAGCAGCATCTGCAGTCAATGGAAACTCTTCGTTGTATTCCACATCCAAAGGTTTGCGAATTTTTTGAAGTGCATCATTTGTTGCATCTAACTGCTCCTTTGTTACCGCACCACCTGCATACTTGCAAAGGGTTTCAAAGGATAAGCTATCCCCTTGAGTGCTTTTTAGAAGGCCAGAGATTTTCTCTCCGACCTCCTCTCCAGCTGTATTTTTTATTAAATCCATCACTCGAGACAAAATCGTAAGTGCTGCCGGGGAAGCCTTTAAATCCTCTAACTTATCCTGAATTGAATAATAATCCTTATTCATCTCGCTCACTGACTTCACCTCTATTTTTTCTTTTTATTTTGCTTTGCTTCTTTTTTTGCTTTTTTGTCTAAGTACTTCTGATTCTCCGTATCGAAATCCAAGCCCTTCTTTGTACAGCGCTCTTTTAATTCCTTAATACGGATTTCTTCTGCCTGACGTTCCTGTTCTTCAATTTCACGTCGTTCTAATTCTTCAGGTGGAATATATTCTAATCCCTTAGCTGCATATTCAGCTACACGTCTTTCCTGAAGTTCTTTTTCAGCTTCTGGAAGCTCATCCTCCATCTTAAATACACATAAGAATACGAAGAATGCTACAACACCAATTACAATAAAGGAACCCTGATATCCACAGTTAATCCAGTTTACTGCAGATGGAAGCTGGTCTGCATAAAGTGGAACTCCTGTTTCACTTACACCAGTTTGAACTGGCTGTGCATAACCAAACACCATAAGTCCCAGATTAAAGATACCTTGGGCGATACCTACCGCAAACATAAATGCCGCTCCAAAGAAGGAACTTGACAAACCATCACATCGCTTTCCGGTCTTCCACTCAACGTGATCAATACAGTCTCCTAAGAAGGTGGAAAGCAAGTAAGTAAGTGCCATACTTCCAAGACCACCAATAGCGGAACCTGCATATACTTTTAAGGAACTTCCCATTCCCATAAACGCAATAACTGAACCTACAATGGTAAAGGTTGAGAATACCCAAATTACTTTACGTCTTCCCCATTTTTTCATTAAAGGAAGTACCAAGAATAAACCAAAGAACATTGGCTGCATAGCAATCATCTGGAACTTCGCCTGAATCGTTGCATATTCACCATAATGATTTCCATTTACTACCCATCCGGAATAGTATACAAGAGAAATATTTCTCATATTGGTTGCAATATTTACAAGTAATACCATGATCATGAAAATAACCCAGTATTTATCAGAAAGACAAGCTTTTAACTGTTCCTTAAAGCTGATTTCTGTACCTGCTGTTTCATTTTCTTCTTCCGCAATTTCTTTATGACTTCTTCTTTCTTCCGTAATACGTTCTCTAGTAAAGAAGTACTGAATAAATGTAAGAGGAACTGCAAGACATGCTATCATTCCCATTGCCATAAAGTAACCTTTTGCATTATCTCCTCCAGCAAGCCCACGAACAATTCCTGTTAAAATCATTGGGAACATAATAGATACTAAACCAGTTCCCATGTTCATTACCAGATTTGCTGCTGTTGCATTGGTACGACGCTGTTTAATATTTCTTGTAGAAAGCGCAGCCGTCATTTCCTTTGACATATTCCACATGGTGTAAGCTACACTGTAGTACAAATTAAAGGAAATAATAACCCATACTGCCTGCAGCTTTACATCGCTAAAGGGCATGTAGAACATCATCAGAATACTGACAAATACAAATGGAATGGATAAGATCAGCCAAGGACGAACCTTACCTTGTTTACAGGCTGTCATATCCAAAATTTTACCCATCAAAATATTGGTAACGGCATCAATTAATTTTGAAATTACAGGGAAAAGTACCATGAAAGATGCAATCCATGCACCCTTGTTAATGGTAAATCCAACTACGTCGGTTAAGTACTGGTTAAAGTAGCTATTAACAATAGAGTTTGTTAATAACATTCCCCATGGACCAATAAAATAACCTAAAATTACTTCTGC
>JAIKXK010000379.1 GCA_024684155.1 Lachnospiraceae bacterium
TATCCTGCCGCTTCCGCTTCATCCTTTGAGCTAAAGAAAACTTTATTTTCCTCATTCATATCCTAAACACTACTACAATCTGCCCGATGATATTTCCCAGTATTTTTGTTTCCTATATAAGTTGCTTCTGAAGATGTAGTAGTCGATTCTTCAGATGTAATATTGTTTGAAGAAGAACTCTCAAAGGATGAATTCTCACTGGAAGATGAGCTTGATGCAGAACCTGTAAACTCAGGTCCGCTACTTGATCCATCTGAATAATTTATAGTTATTCCTGGCTGTACGTTATAGCAAAAGATGCAAAAAGAGATTCCTGCACCTCCATCCTCAACAGAATAGGCCTCCATCAAAACGCCTCTTGCTAAAAGTTCTTCCCCAACAAACACAGGTGTCACGCGATACATGATATGATTATTTGTACTTTCTATATAATCATGAGTCTTTTCCTCAAAGGGAAGCATCCCTTCTGTATTCATATAACGGGTACCCGTAATGAGGTTTTTCTCATTGGCATTTTCCCCAGTCATGGCATACATAATTAAATGACAACGATTGTACAAATAGTTTCCATCAATGCCCTCATACTTTACCGTATGCCATCCCGTAGGTTTTATCTGGCCAATTTCACCACGCTCTTCTGTCGGAAACAAATCCGTTCCGATACAAGCCATAGCTGTGGTACATCTTCCATAGGAATCCAAGGCTCCATAAGACTCATAACTTGTGGTAGTAATTTCATCACTGGAAAAATATGGCACGTTATTATTTACTGTCACATAGGGAGAGGATGAATATTCCGGAATACTTGAATAATCAAACCCCGATGTGGCTTCGGATTGACTGGAAGACTCTGCCCCTTGGCTATTATCCTCTGATGTACTTCCATCTGAAGTTTTATCTTCGGCATCTGAATTACTTAGATTATCTTCTGTATCTGAGTTATTTAGATTGTTTTCTTCTGGGTTATTTTCTTCTGAATTACCCTTTTGTTTTTCTGATTCAGAGTAACTTTTGCTTTCTCCTGCTTCGTATTCTGAGCTGGATTCTATCTGCGTAGATTCCTGTTCACTTGTAGAATCCCCGGATCCTGCCACTCCTAGAATAGCTGCAATTGCAATAAAGATACCGGCTACAACCGGTGTAAATTTCTTTTTCATAATTTCTCCAATAAAATAAGCCCATGCGCACCGGGCCTTTTCGTCGTTCTTCTCTATTTCCTCATATCAAGTGTAACACACTTTATCTCATGTTCCTAACTTACCTTATATATTTTCTTTTCTCTGTCGCTCTTATTTTTCTTATTATATATCATATTTTATTTGCAAGATTTGACTACTTTTTCTTTTTTAATGACAAGCAAACTTTTTCTCCTAGTCCTATAATGCAATTGTAAACAAGATAAGAAAGGAGATAAAAATTATGAAGAACTTTTTCAAAGAAGCATGGGAAGAATATGTAGAATTCGTTGGAAAATACGGACAGTTCATGAGATAAGATGCTTTCCCTTATGGGATAACCTCTTAATCATAAAAAATATTTATATCCCAAAAACGTGAGGGAAGGTATCTGAGAGCAATCAGATACCTTCTTTTTTTGTCTACTCTATTTGTTACGATTTAAGTCTTAACACTATTCTATCCTCCGTGGTCCCAGCGTCCATACGCAAGATCTTAAATGATAAAACACTCGTATCACTCGATTTGTCCCAAAGGCTTGAAACCGTAAATCAAATGCCCAAATATCCGATGTAGAAATAGGATTTCCGGTCATAGCATTTTTCATCTTCAAATCTGAGTAATCCCGATATCCCTTGATCACAAAGCTTTGTACTTCACCATCTTCATCTACCAAACGTATCTTTAAAGGAATAAGCTTCCCATCTTTTGTATGCTGACAAATCACATCAATTGGCTGATTCTCCACTCGGATCGCGCCCATTCCTACCACCTCACTTCTTTGTAATGATAGTATAGAACGTTTGTTCGTATTTGTAAAGATGAATTATGTCTAAATATTGTATTGCATCAACTGGCAGTTTTTAATTCCATTGGACGCATATTCTTCATTTGTCATATCATGAAAATAAGACTCAACCATACGGGCGATTCCGTTATGAGCCACTAAGAGATACACCTTATCTCCTTCTTCATCTCGAATATCATCTAATAAATTATAAATTCTTTGCGCAAGACGAAGCATACTTTCTCCACCCTCATAAGAATCCACAAAATTTCTCTTTGACACTAAAAACTCTTCTCCATTTCTAGGAGTAGACTCAAATCGCCCAAAATTTTGTTCTTTCAGTCTTAGTTCTTCTCTCATAGGAATTCCGGTTTCTTCCGAAATATGAGCTGCAGTATCCTTTGCTCTCATTAAAGGAGAATATAAAATTTCATCAATATGAATTCCTTCTTCTTTGATCCTTTTTCCAAGTTCTATCGCCTGCTTGTGACCATGTTCCGTCAATGCAATATCTGTAGCTCCACAGATTTTATTTTCAACATTCCAAATAGTTTCTCCATGTCTTGTAAAATATAATGTCTTCATATCTTTTCCTTCTTTATCTAATAATTGTCAATTCAACTCTTTTGTTATTATAGCGAATTTCCTGTAGAGTTACAGTTGCTTTTTTCTTCGACCGAGTATTTTCCTTTCTATTATCTCTCCCGACCGGGCTTTTTCTTCGACTTTTACCCCAGAAAACCCGGTAGGACGTTTCTATTTTACTTTTTCATCTTACTTTCACTGGCCTACCGGGTTTTCTGACTTGCTTTTCTACTTTTCAGCCCGGTTCGTATCTGAAGTCTGTTGTTTTCTCCCTTTGAAATTCCTCTTCCTACCCCAGATCTATCTAATTTTCTGGTTTTAGGATCCAGATTTCGCTTTTTTCTACTATTTTTTTCTTCGACCGGGCTTTTTCCCTTCTATTGCCTCCTCCGACCGGGCTTATTCTCCGGCTTTCCTCCCAGAAAGCCCGGTAGGACGTTTCTATTTTACTTTTTCATCCTAATTTCGCTGGCCTACCGGGTTTTCTGACTTGCTTTTCTTTATTTCAGCCCGGTTCGTGTCTGATGGCTGTAGTTTCTCTCCTTAAATCTCTTATTTTCAGCCTGGATCTATCTAATTTTTTGGTTTTTAAAGCAAGTTAGGTTCTAGATTTCGCTTTTTCCTTCTATTATTCCTTCGGACCGGGCTTTTTCTCCGACTTTTCTCCCAGAAAGCCCGGTAGGACGTTTCTATTTTACTTTTTCATCCTA
>JAIKXK010000388.1 GCA_024684155.1 Lachnospiraceae bacterium
ATAAGGATGAAGCAACCTGGGCTAAGATGGCAATGTTAAACGTTGCAAATGTTGGTAAGTTTTCATCTGATAGAACTATAAAAGAGTATGTGGATGATATTTGGAAATTAGATAAAATCACTGTACGATAAAAGTCAGAAAGAGTCGTTTTATGCAATATAAAACGACTCTTTTTTGTTATTTTGCAAATTTATAGTAAATAAGTACTATTTGTTTGAATTTTACAGAAAATATTATAAAATAGAGTTAGACATTGATATAATTGCTATATTTGGAAAAGGGGAGATTGTATGGCCACATATCGTAGACTGGGAGAATTATTGATAGCAGCGGGAACCATTAACGAAGATCAGTTAAACCGCGCGCTGGAAATCCAAAAGGAATCCAAGGATCGTCTTGGAACTGTTTTAATTGATAATAATATTATTACAGAGGATCAGCTCATAGAATCTTTACAAATGCAATTGGGTATTGAGTATGTAGATCTTACTCAGGTAAAGATTCCTATAGAGTTAGCGTCTGCAGTGCCAAAAACCATTGCCAAGCAATATAATGTGGTACCAGTGCAGATAGTGCGAGATGAAATTTATCTTGCTATGAGTGACCCTCTGAATTTTTATGCCATTGAAGAAGTAAAGAAATCTGCTCGTAAAAAAGTGGTACCTATGGTAGCCCGCTCTTCTTCAGTGGAATATGCCATTCAGATTTTATATGGTAATGAAGGCGCAGCAAAAGCCATTGAAGAAATGAAAATGGAATCTCAAAGCTCCACTACAGGAGATGTTACTGCAAGTGCAGGTGCCTTTGCCTCCAATGTTATTGGAGATGACACCGTATCCAATGCACCAACCATTCGATTAGTAAATTCTATTATTGAGCGAGCTGTAGATGAAAGAGCCAGTGATATTCATATTGAACCCCGGGAAGAAAATTTATATGTCAGAATGCGAATTGATGGCATTATGCGTGAGATACTAACAGTGCCAAAGGATTTGCAAAACTCTGTTATTGCCAGAATAAAAGTTGTTTCTGGGCTGGATACTTCAGAAAAACGTATTCCTCAAGATGGCCGTTTTAATGTACGTGCTAGAGGAAAAGATATAGATCTTCGTGTATCTACTTTACCTACAGTATATGGTGAGAAAATAGTTGCAAGACTTTTGGATAAGTCTGATGGTCGAGTTACAAAGGATAAGGTAGGGCTAACAGGAAGAGATGAAGAACTATTCGACAAGATGATGCAATGGCATTCCGGAGTGATTTTACTCGTTGGACCCACCGGTTCAGGTAAAACAACTACCATGTATGCCATGATTAATGAATTAAATAAACCGGAAGTGAATTTGGTTACCTTGGAAGATCCTGTGGAATATAACGTTGATGGTGTAAATCAGGTTCAGATTAATGAAAAAACCGGTATGACATTTGCAGCAGGACTTAGAGCGATTCTTCGTCAGGATCCGGATATTGTTGCAGTGGGTGAAATCCGAGATGGTGAGACTGCTGAGATTGCCATGCGTGCCGCTATTACAGGCCGTTTAGTATTGTCTACCATTCATACCAATGATGCCGTGGGAACCATTGAAAGACTTCAGGATATTGGTGTGGAGCCATACTTAACAGCCTCTGCCTTAAGGGGAATCATTTCTCAAAGACTGGTTCGCCGTATTTGTCCAAACTGCAAGGAGGAATACGAGCCTGGTGATGAAGAATTAGAAGCACTTCGACTACCAAGAAAACCGGGCATGAAGTTTTGCCGTGGTGCCGGCTGTCCAGAGTGCTTTAATACAGGGTACCGGGGAAGAGCAGCAATTTTTGAAATGCTTCCTATGAATCAAACGGTAAGAGAGATGATCTCTGACAAAGAGCGACGCTCCGTAATAGAGGAAGCATTAAAAAAATCTGATACAGGATTTGTTTCTATGAGAGAAAACGCCATTCGCATGATGCAGGAAGGAATTACCAGTGCAGAAGAAGTAATGCGTATTACAAATGAGGAGGATTAAGCTATGATGACAGTGGATGAATTGGTTGCAAAAGCAAAGCAAGATGGTGGCTCTGATATTCATTTGATTGCAGGACTACCTCCGAAATATAGAGTAAGCGGTGGATTAGAGGATATGTGTGATACACCGATTACAGAGGCAGAGGCCCATGAATATGCCAAGGTATTAGGTGGAGAGAATGGCTATAAAACCCTTATGGAAGAAGGAGAACTAGATGCAGCAGGAAACTTTGCCGGTAACCGTTGCCGTATTCATATCTTTAAACAACAGGGAATTCCATCCGTAGCCCTTCGTTTGTTAAGTGAAAATATTCCAGATTTAGCAAACCTTGGACTTCCACCGGCAGTTATGGATCTTGTGAATCTTCACAAGGGAATTGTTTTGGTAACAGGTGAAACAGGATCAGGTAAATCTACGACTCTGGCTGCTCTTATTGATAAGATTAACCATTCTCATAAGAGTCATATAGTTACCTTGGAAGATCCGGTAGAATATATTTACAAGCCAGATTTATGTGCCATTAATCAGCGTGAAGTTGGAAAGGATACAAAGAGCTTTTCTGAGGGACTTCGAGCATCCCTTCGTGAAGATCCAAATGTTATTTTAATTGGTGAAATGCGCGATAAGGATACCATTGAAACAGCCATTACAGCAGCTGAAACAGGCCATTTGGTATTTGGTACCCTGCATACGGGATCTGCATCAGATTCCATTGACCGTATGGTACAGGTATTTCCGGAGGGTCTGCAAAACCAGATTCGTTTGCAGCTTTCTATGTGTCTGGTTGCTGTTATTACACAGCAGCTGTTACCGAAAAAAGGCGGCGGACGTGCCCTGGCAGTGGAATATATGCAGGTGACGGATGCAATTCGAAATTTAATTCGTTCGGGAAATACACCTCAGATTGCAAATGCAGTTGCCACATCGGCTGCTATTGGCGGACAGACAATGGATCAGGCTTTAGTACGTTTGTTTAGATCAGGATTAATTTCGAAAGAAACTGCCCTATCTTATGCTCGCGATGAAGCATACGTGAAAAAGAATGCGATTTAGGACAGAGAATAGGAGATTGAAGTGATTACATACAAGTATTCTGCAATTTCAAAAGACGGTGCCAAAGTAAATGGTGTAATCGAAGGCTACAACGAAATGGATGCCATAGATCGGATTAAGGCAGAGTGTGATATTGTTTTAAAAGTAACTCCTGTGGAAGAAGGAAAAGAGAGTATCCTTACAAGAGACCTGGGAGGAAACAAATTAAACAATAAAGAGTTTACGGTTATGTGTTCTCAGTTTGCCATAATTTTAAAATCGGGAATTCCAATTTCAAGAGCTGTTAATTTAGTGTACAATAAAACCACAGACAAAGCATTGAAGAAGTTGTTGAAGAAAGTTTCAACTGATGTAGAAGGGGGACGTTCCCTGGCTGCAAGCTTTGAAGAAAACGGTGCAGGACTTTTACCAACGACCTTTATTGAATCTATTCGTGCAGGGGAAGAATCCGGTAACTTAGATACTTCCTTTCAGTCTATGTATGAACACTTTGACAAGCAGACAAAAATTGGCGCCAAGGTAAAGGGGGCGTTAATGTATCCCGCTTTTGTACTTGTCTTAGGTGTAGTAGTTGTTATTGTAATGATGGTAAAGGTAATTCCTACTTTTATCGAAATCTTTGATGGTATGGATGCAGAACTTCCAGCTATTACCGTATCCTTAATTATGGTATCGAATTTTTTCCAAAAGTATTGGGCACTTTTAACGATAATTATAATTGTGGCGGTGATTGCTTATAAAGTATATTCCAATACGGAAGAAGGCAGATTAAAAATTGCGGAACTTAGTTTAAAACTACCAGTTCTTGGGAATATTCAACAGCTAAACGCAGCAAGTCAGTTTGCAAATACTTTGGTAACTATGATTGATGCAGGTCTTCCACTAACCAAGGCCGTCAGTATTACAGCAAAAGCCTTGGATAATTATTATATTTCCCAGGAAGTTGGAAAGATGACAGGACAAATTGAGGAAGGTCGAACACTTGGAGATGCCATGAAGGATAGTGGCTGTATGCCGGATATTCTGACAGATATGACAGCTGTTGGTGAAGAGTCAGGTGAATTATCAGAGACTCTATCTACCATAGCCCTGTATTATGATTCTGAACTTGCTACAGCCATTAGTGAAGCTTTAGCAAAAATGGAACCTGGAATTTTGGTATTTATTGCAGGATTTGCGGGATATGTAGTTATTGCGATTTATGTCGCAATGTTTAGTATGTACGGATCAATGTAGGATGGAAATAATAGAACTTAAAGAATTAGAGACTTGGATGGTGGTGTACTTTTCAGTCATTGCCTTTATATTAGGAACAGTATTAGGTTCCTTTTTGAACTGCGCAGCATGGCGCATATCAAGAAAAATGGATTTTGTGAAGGGAAGAAGTATTTGCCCAAAATGTAAGCATGAGTTATCAGC
>JAIKXK010000003.1 GCA_024684155.1 Lachnospiraceae bacterium
AAAGAAGGATAAGATGCCAGAAGCAAAAAAGAAAGAAGAATTTCTAGAGTGTGAAAAACCTTATGTCTATTGGACGTTAATTTTTGTGGCAGGATGGTTTGGAGCTTATACTTTTATTCTAAGAGGGGGCGTGTTTTGTAATGCACAAACGGCAAATATCGTTTTATTTGCCATCGCCCTTGGAAGTATGAAGTGGAAAGAAGCGGCTTACTTATTAGTACCTATTGGAGCTTATTTCTTCGGAGCCTTTGTATCAGAATACTTAGGAAAGACAGTAAAGAAATTTCATTTCCTTCGATGGGACACTTTGCTTCTTGGAATAGAAGCTGTTGTAGTGATAGGTCTGGGCCTTTTGCCTGAAAGTGCACCAGACCAGATTTGCCAGGTTGCCCTAAACTTTATTTGCTCTATGCAGTTTAATACCTTTCGGCAGGTAAAGGGTGTGCCGGCAGCAACCACCTTTGTTACAAATCATATTCGCCAGGTAGGATCCAATCTTGCTAAGTATTTAAGAAATAAAGATGAAGCGGCAGAAAAAAGAGTAAAGATTCACGGACAACTGTTAATCTTTTTTGGCCTTGGTGGGGTGGTATCTACAGTAGCCATTCATTTCTTCAGTTATCCATCCATCTGGGGAAGTGCCTTTGTGTTATTTGTAATCTTTTTACGACTTGCTTATGTGGATCGACACAATGAAAAGGAGCGGCTTTCTCAGGTCCCACATGGACATTAAGGGGATGGAATCAATTATCAAAATTGCACAACAGGTGGAAATTATATTCAAAATTTCTGTGAAAAAAGGACGATTGCCATTTATTTCTTAATTCGATAAAATATTTTGCGGTAAAAACTTAAGATCGGTACCATTGGAAACTATGCATATCTGCAGGAACAACACGGATTGTTTATGGAAGGAGTGTATAGTTATGCCGAAAAATAAGTTTCAAGATTTTATATTTACTTTAATCATGGTAGTGGTTATGGTGTATGCCATGGTGGTTTATAACATTGCAGGAGATAAGGGTGGACTTACCTATGAAGTCTTTCACCTAGCATTGTTTGAACTTCCAATTATGTGTCCAATTGGTTTCCTATTAGAGTTTTTCTTTGTGGGAAAGATTGCTCAGGCAGTAGTGTTTAGACATATGACTTTTGCTGACAAGCCAATTGAGATTACATTTTTTATTTCAGGAGTAACCGTTGCAATTATGTGTCCTATTATGAGTTTTTGTGCAACCTGCCTGTTTAAAGGTGTTGATGCAAACCTCTTTACTAAATGGATTTCACTTACAGCACATAATTTACCCATGGCGTTCTTCTGGCAGTTTATGTATGCCGGTCCTTTTGTTCGTTTTATCTTCGGAAAGATATTCAACAACAATGAAGACACTGAGAAAGAACTTGAAGTAGCACAGGCAGAATAAACTCGGTCTTTTGAGGGTTAATTATTATTAGAAGATATGCGATGGACTCGCATATCTTTTTTAATGGCTAATCGATTTAATTTGATAAAGTGGTAATATGGAAAAAATAAATGAGAAACAAAAAAGTGAACAAAAAGAGAACCTCCCTTCTTTAGTAGAAACAGAAGATGGATTGGCTTTAGTTTCGGGAGAATTAAAGTTAATTGGAGACTATAAAGAGCTACTACCCCGAATTAAGGGAAATCGGGTGAAAGGCGAACTCATTGTAAAGGCAGCAAAAATCAAAGAGGATATGGGACATCCTCTCGTTGTGTTTGATGCAACTGCCGGGTTAGGTGAGGATTCTTTTTTGCTAGCGGCAGCAGGATTTCAAATTATTTTGTGTGAGTACAATAAAGTAATTTTTTCTCTTTTAGAGGATACCCATAAACGAGCACTTATGGAGGACTCCTTAAAAGAGGCTGCAGAGCGAATGAAGCTAATAAATGGAAATAGTTTAGAGATACTTCGTTCTATGGAACCTCATTCCATCGATGTGGTGTTATTAGATCCAATGTTTCCGGCAAAGACAAAAAATTCTTTAACCAATAAGAAACTTCAATTGTTTCAAAGGTTAGAGATGCCATGTTCACTAGAAGAGGAGTTGTTTGAAGCAGCAACTTTTGTTCAACCCAAAAAGATTATTGTAAAGCGTCCACTAAAAGGACCTTTCCTTTGTGGAAAAAAACCAAACCATTCTATCTCGGGGAAAACAGTTCGATATGACTGTTATTTAAATGTGTAATAACAAAAGATAGAGATGCCTTTTTTTGCCAGATAAGATATAATAAAATTTGGGTTTATTATTTAAGGGTGAGTTTCTTATGATTTTTTATTTTAATTATTCCGCGGTGATGATTTTTGCCTGTATTTTATTAGGAATCTTCGCCAGAGGAATGACAAAGGGCCGTACAAACAGAATATATATTTTAATGGTGGTGCTATCTATCATCGCTACGTTTTGTGATTTTTTGCCTTATTGGTTCCATTATCCGCTTTCAAAGTGGGATTTACTTCTGGCAAATGTCATTAACTACGGATATTTTATAACAAGAAATCTATGTATTTTTCTTTATATTTTATTCTTGTTTTCCGTTAGCAGAACCTGGTATGA
>JAIKXK010000018.1 GCA_024684155.1 Lachnospiraceae bacterium
CTGTCCCAAATTTCTATTTTTATCGGTATTTTATTGCTCTAATTTACCATAGGTTTTATCAGTGAACTTCTTTGCATCTACAATGAAACGCTGATGTTCTCCTTCACCGATTAATCCTTTTTCATCAAACACCTTTACTGAAAAAGTAAGAGCACGTCCATCTACTTTCACAAGTTCACTTTCGCATCTTACCTTCATTCCTACAGGAGTGGCAGAAACATGCTTTACATTTAACGCAGTACCCACAGAGGTCTGTCCCTCTTCTAATTGGTCCTTAATACACTCTGTGGAAACATATTCCATTAAGGCAATCATGGACGGTGTAGCATACACATCTAAAGATCCGCTGCCCATTACTTTTGCAGTGCGCTCTTTTGTTACTTCTACTTCATAGCTTTTTTTAATTCCTGTTTCCATTTCTCCACTTTCCTTTCTTCCAAACGATAATCAAAGATATGGCAAGCAGTGTTGCTTTACAAATATTATCTGCAATCATACAGTACCATACCTGTCGTAAACCTAAATACCAAACATTTACTACCAGATAGGTAAACATAATTCGAATGCCCCACATGGAAAAAGCTTCCACAAGGAATACATTTTTTGTTCTTCCCATTCCATAAAAAAGTCCCTGGCAAACCACCATTAGTCCAAAGAAGGGTTCTGAAAAAGCAACAATTTTTAGCATCTGGGCCCCAAGGGTTGCCACTTCTACAGAACTGGTAAATACCCTCATAAGGGGATAGGATACAAAGTATAAAACTATACCGCTCATTGCCATCAGACCAACTGTCATTAAAATACTAGCCTTCATTACCGTTCTAAGTTTTGATGCATTATCTTCTCCAATAGAAACCCCTGTCATAGCCGAGGTTGCAGTCCTAAGGCCATATCCTGGTATATAAAACAAGGTCTCTGCTTCTACAGCAATGGAATGGGCTGCAAATGTGGTGGTACCCATTCCAGATACCATGCCCGCAAAGAACACATACCCTAAGGTTGCAGTTAAATCTGCACCAATGGAAGGAATGGCAATCCTTCCTATTTTTTTCATGACACCAGTATCAAACCTTGCTTCCTTCCAGGAAAAATGAAGTTCCTTCTTTCTTCGAAAAACAATAAACATGGCACTACCGGCAAAGATATGAGTAACGGCAGTTGCAATGGCAGCACCTGTTACTCCAAGTCCAACCCCATAAATCAAGAACAAATCCAGCACCACATTAATGACGTTTGCTATCAGGTTTACAAACATCGGTGTTTTTGTATCCAGGTTTGCTCTAATGGTTGCACCAAAAATCAAAGTGGCTGCTCGAAATATCATAGGCAGCGAAATAATAGTAAAGTAAGTAGTCGCTGGTCCCTGTACACTTTCTGCTGCGCCCATCCACACAGGAATATAAGGGGCCAGAATAAGAGAAATACTTCCTAATAACACTCCTATCCCTATGACTAAATAAACCGCCTGGGACGCCATCTTTTTAATCTCACCATGATCTCCACGACCTACTGCCTGGCTCATAAGAGACAAAAGAGCAATTCCAAGGGCATTCATTAAACTCCCTACCAGCCATCCAATGGTAGTGGTAACAGAAACTGCTGCTGTTGCCTCTTCTCCCAAATGACCTACCATGGCTGTATCAACATACTGAAGCAAAGTAGATAAAATTTGTTCTAACATCGTAGGAATGGACAAATATATTAAATTTTGAACGATTCTGTTTTTCTTTTCCATAAATTTTATTTCTTATTACTATAAATCCTCGGGCATAGTAACACATAAATTCCTATTTTGCAAAACAAAAAAGACACCGACAAGGTATTCCTGCCGATGCCCTCTTAAACTTTTATTTTAAGCAGCCTGTGCTTCTTTTTTATCTTTAAATACAACCTTTAATAAAATAGGTGTAATTAATGTAGTAACAATAACCACAAGTACAACTGGTGCAAACATATCTGTATTAATAAGTCCTAACTGACGTCCCTTATCTGCAACGATCAGTGCAACCTCACCACGGGAAATCATACCAACACCAATCTGCAGGCTTTCCTTCCAGGTAAACTTACAAACCTTGGCACCTAGTCCACATCCCACAACCTTTGTAAGGATGGCAACTACAGTAAGGATAATTGCAAAAATCCAAAGTTCAGCACTCATTCCTCCTAAGGTTACCTTAATACCGATACTGGCAAAGAATACTGCTGAGAAGAACATATTTGAAAGTCCTTCCACCTTTTTATCTACATAGTCATGTACCTTAGACTGAGAAAGCATTAAACCTAGGAAATAAGCTCCTGTAATATCTGCAATACCAAATACTGACTCTGAAATAAAGGCAAAGAAGAAGGCCGCTGCAAGAGCAAAAAGTCCGATACGACGTTTGTTATCCATCTTCTTTAAGACCGGCTCAAGTCTTGGCATACCAACCATACCAACAATAATAATAACAGCATAAATAGCAATCTTAATGAATACACTTGCCATAGAAACTGAACTGTCTTTCATACCTGAAACAACAGTTAATACTACAAGTCCTAAAATATCATCAATAACTGCTGCACCTAAAATGGTAGTTCCTACTTTTCCTGAAAGCTTACCCATCTCACGAAGGGTCTGAACCGTAATACTAACTGAGGTAGCTGTTAAAATAACACCGACAAACAATGATTCAAGCATCTGTGTATGATCGCTCATATCCATCTTGAAATACATTGCAAAGGTCAACATTCCAAGAATCAAAGGAATAATTACACCAATGAAAGCTACTACAAAAGAACCGACAATGTTCTTTTTCATTTCTTCCATCTCTGTTGTAATACCGGCATCAAACATTAAAAGTACTACACCAAGTTCAGCGGTAAATTCCAAGAAAGTACCATTACTTCCACCTGTTGTAATAAAATTTAAACAAGATGGTCCAAGTATAATACCTGCCACTAATGCACCAACAACTTCAGGCAATCCAACCCTACGG
>JAIKXK010000024.1 GCA_024684155.1 Lachnospiraceae bacterium
CATAGTGTCTTCATCAAGCATTAACCGTTCAATTGCATCTTCATCACAATAATCAAAATATGTTATATTTTCCCAATGTTCTAACTGAATAGGATTAAAAGACAAATATCTTCTATAGTGGAAAAATCCATAGTAATCTAAATCAGGCATATTTTTCCATGCCCAATATTGCGCTGTTAATTCACAATACATTTTATTTTTCTCAGAGATATTTTTCCCCTCATTATCATGTATTACATTTTCAATTTTTCTTTCAGCCAAAGCTGTTCCAACTTGAATAGGTTCAAGTAACTTATTGTCTGCCACGAAAAAATCATCATGCAACGACACAAAAATCTTAATCTTTTTTTCTTCCATATTTAACCTCTTTCTTAATTATTATTAATAAAAAACTTTTTTCTATCTATCATTCACTACTTACTAACAACTCACTACATTTATATTTATTATAATTTAGCTACAATATCATCACTTAATCTGTTAAAAATTATAGAGCCAATAAAATAAAACCCAAATCCGTACAGAGTTAATACTAACCAATACTTATTATCTATACTGTTACCCTCTAAAACAATTTGTCTTGCTATATATATAGCATCATAAATTGGATTAATAATTATTATATTTCTAAGCAAAGTTGAAAATCTTTCTACTTGGTAAAATATAGCCGACCCGTAGATAAGAAATACCGTAAACACCTTATAAAAATATGAAATGTCCGCAAAATATACATTTGCAATTGCAAGTATTTTTCCTAAACCAAATATGAGTAAAAGTAGTAAGAAAACATCTATAAGCAATAAGAGCCATTCCTTCTCTGGCTTTACTTTATATATAGTCAACATAAATGCGTATATAATTAGTGAATATAAAAAATTTCGAAATACTAAAGCCACTTTTTGAAAAACATAAATACTTCTTTTTAATTGAGTTTTTATCAAAAGATTTTTATTCCCAACTATCGCTCCGAGACATCCCGTTGTTCCCTGACTAAACAAGTTAAAAAGTGTCATTCCTGTGAGTACAAATAATCCATAATTCTTCATTGAATCAGAAGCAAAAATTGTGCTAAACACCATTACCATCACCACTGTCATAATTAATGGATTAAAAATTTCCCACAGTTCACCCAAAAATGTTTGGGCATTTTCATGTTTCTTATCACGTTCTGTCAATTGGTGGATAGCAAACATATTTTGTTTAAAATCCTTTATAAATTTTTCCATCATAGATGCACCACCACCTTATTTTCATATTTTCGAAAGACTAAAATTCCTAGTGCAAATATAACTCCTGTCCAAATTCCAATCTCTAGAAGATATATCATTTCCACTTTTTCACCATAGATTAGATAGTTTCTACAGGTATAGATAAATCCATAAATTGGATTATTTTTAATAAATGCCTGTACCCCTTTTGATACCCATGTTATATGGTAAAAAAGTGCAATGAAGAAATTCATAATCATAGTGAAATTCGTCCATATGTTCTTTGCATCTCTTCGAAATACATACCAAATTGAAAGCATGTAAGAAATACCAGCTGTAAATAGCACAAACAATAGTAATACTATGGGTACATATGCATAATACATAGTGAAGTTTGCTTCATAAATAACTAATACTAGCGCAAAGGGGATACATCCCAGTAAGAAATTTACAAAAGCCGTCAACACTCGTGATAAGACTAGTAACTCTCTTGGAAGTTTTGATTTGATTAATAAATCCCGATTATCCTTTAATGTCGTAAGACTATTTGATGTAGCTGTCACAAAAAACTCATACATCAAAAATCCCACAAAATAATATGCAGGATACCGGTCAATTCCCTTATCAAATATCGTTGAGAACAACAGCACCACCAGTATCATTCTCAACAGCGGGTAAATACTACTCCATAAAATTCCAAAAAAGCTTCTTGCATATTTTCGCTTTAATTCACGTTTTGTCAGTTCCCAGAGCACAAAGAAATATTGTCTTATATTCTCTAATCTACTCATGAGATCTGCTCCATTCTGTCATAAGCACTAAAAGCTCCCAAAAAGATAATGTAGAATACATATACATAAATGTATGGACCTGTTACAAATCCCTGACCCATGTATCCTACTAGTGCAGCAAGTACTGCTGCCTTTTGTGCTTCGTTGGTTTTATTTTTCTTGAACATCACAAAAGGAATAATAAACATTACTACCCTTAGCGCTGCTCCTATTACTCCCATAGTGACGAGATACTCTAAAACATCGTTATGTGCTGTGTTATAGTAGTAATCCCAAACTACATGGAAGCTTGCATTTTCAATTTCTGGTCTTGTCACCGAATCTAACATTCCAGGTCCTACACCAATTAACTTATCGAAAAAGTCTCCATCCAAAAATCCCTGGAAGGAAAAGTACCAAATGGATCCTCGATAGGTAAACATTTCTAAACTGAAGTTTTTAACGATGTAATAAATAACAGCCACAACTCCAACGCCAATAAGTCCAAGCCATATTTTTGGCAGTATCTTTTCTACAAAATTTGTAATCTTTTCTTTTGTTCCTTCTTTTAATCGATCTAAAATAAGTACAAAAAAAATAAGTAATACTCCTACAATTCCTGGCAGTAAATACAACTTATGAGATAACAAAACTAAAGAAACGGTATCCGTATCCATTGGTCTTGCAAAAGTATCTGGATTTTTCCACAGAAACTCTGCAATAGCACCTGCAAAAGAAAACATAATTCCTTCCACAGCCAAATTACTAAGTCGTTTGATATCCTTTAAGGAATACCAGACAATAAATAGCAAAGCTATGCCTATTCCAAAATATGAGGTATTTGTAAATACCACAAACAAACTAAAATAAGCGACTCCCAAAAATAGATAGATAAAGAATCGATATCCTCTACTCTTTGTAAAAATTGGCATCATCATAAAAAATGGTACGATTACTGAAAGGAATGCGCCCCAAAAGTTCACATTTCCAATGGTTGAAATAAAAATATTCCAAGACAAAGGAATTTCATCATGCATAACCAAAAAGTCATTTCCAAATCGATCCAAAATTCCAATAATGATGACTGCTAAACTTCCAAATAGCAAATACACCCAAACATCTGGTTTTCCTGAATAGAATCTTGAAATAATAAAGTATAGGACTACACCAATAATAAGAGCGTATCCACCTACTAGCCATGCAGCACTTCCATCAAAAGCTGTCTCAAAATCTAATGTATGTATCAAAGAAAAGATGGTAGCGACTAAAAACAGTAACATCACCATGTCTAAACTATTCTTTTTTAATAGTTCTGCTTTTATCTCTATTCCTAACTTTTTCTTATAAATGTCACAAATTAAGCTAATAATTAGTGTTCCACAAATAACACCAATTAGTATTTTCGAAAAAATATCAAAGATAATAAATTTATCGTCAAGTATGTAATAATAATTGTCCGTATAATATAACGGAAGTAATGTAAACATAAGTGCCATGAATATTTTCACAGCTTCATTTCGTATTGTCTTCACTCTTTTTCTCCAAAAAATTATTGGGAATCAGAGTCATCCCTGACTCCCAATGATTAAAAACTCACATTTATTCAAGTAATATTATTTCTTAGTCTTAACGGACTTCTTAGATGTCCACTTAGAGTAAACAGTCTTTCCGTTTACTTTTTTGTATGTGCGAATACGTACATAATATTTCTTTTTAGCTTTAAGTTTCTTGATTGTGTAAGAAGTCTTAGTTGTTTTTACAGACTTAGTTGTCTTCTTTGTAAACTTCTTAGAAGTAGAATACTGAATCTGGTATCCCTTAACCTTCTTAGTTGTAGATTTCTTGAAAGTAACCTTGATTGCTTTCTTCTTAGCAGTTAATTTAACCTTGGTAGGCTTTGCTACTGATACTTCAGTAGTAGCATTAGAAGCGGTAGCTGATGTAGCGGCTGCATTTACAGTTGCAAGAGGTGCAACAGCAGGAGCAGCTGTCAATAACATTACAGCAGCTAAAGCGCTTACTAAAATTTTTTTCATTTTCATCTTGTTCTCCTTTCGACCTTCCTCAAAAAGGCCTTCATGCGCATGTTAATGTGAGTTTTATATATAAAAAACCATTTTGGTTTTTTAACAAAATAAACTACGAATGCAAATTGTGATATGCATTACATACGGTTTTGGCATCTCCAATCATTTGGATATTACCCTGTTCTATCCAAACCACCTTTGAACAATTCTGCATAATGGTTTGTAGGCTATGAGATACTAAAAGTACCGTTGATCCTCCATGAATCATTTCACTGATTCTCTTTAAACTCTTTTTCCGGAAGAACTCATCTCCTACGGATAAAACTTCATCTAGAATTAATATTTCCGCCGCTTCTCCCACCGTTGCGATAGCAAAGGCCAGTCGAGAAACCATACCAGAAGAGAAGTTTTTCACCTTTTCTTCCATGAAATCTCCAAGTTCAGAAAACTCTACGATTTCATCGTAATGTTGATCTATGAACTCTTTGGTATAACCAATAATAGAGCCATTCAGATACACATTCTCCTTTGCGGAAAGTTCCATATCAAATCCAGTTCCCAAAGTTAATAACTGAATCTTTGATTTATCAGCTACTACCTGACCGCTTGTGGGTTTTAGGGCACCAGATACGATTTTTAAAAGTGTAGATTTACCTGAACCATTGGTACCGATAATTCCTACAACTTCACCCCTGTATACATTGAAATCAATCTGATTTAATGCATATAACTCTTTATATGAAATCTGTTTCTTAATCTTTCGTATCATGTATTCTTTCAAACCAGATACGTTATTTGTAGAAACACGAAATCTCATAGTTAAATCATTGACTGCAATTAAAGGCTCTTCCTGTTTTTCTTGTCTTTCTTTTTCAATAAAAGGTGCAACCTTTGCTTTACACTCAATTGCCTCTTTTGCCTTTAATTCTCGAAATCGATTATTTTCTTCCGTATAATCCGGAACTTCTCGATTTCCATATGCTTTTTCATAAACTATCTGCAACGCACAGCATGCTATGGTTGCAACGCCTACTGCTTCAAACATTTATATCCTCGTATCTTTTTCATTTTTATTGTCAATCGAAGGTAAGTCATAAGTTTTGCATAACGGGCAAAGAAAAGATTTTTCTTAACATTTTCTTCTCCATTTACAATCGTGCCCTCAATCCATGCACTTTCATGAATTACTTTTTTTGAAATCCCCAGAGAAATCAAAATTTTCGATAGTATTCGTAAATCTTTAATTTCTTTTTGACTTAATATATTGGCTGTCTTTTTCATATGGGTATCGTCTAAATCATCTGAAAAAAGATAATCTCCATAGTAACTAGCCTCCCAGTCAGTAGGTCTTGACATTAGTAAGTTCAAAACTTTTTCGATTATTTTTACATTTCGCTTTTGTTGCTTTTTTAAAAACAATCGATATTCATTCGGGTGTTGTTTCACTTGATTTAAATATCTATTTAATACTGCCTCATTTTGTTTTAAGGATTTGGCATTTGGGTTTTCCAAATCTGAAAGTACTGGATAAAAACCTGTTTCAGATTTTTCATAGTTTTTTACCATGCCACAGTTTTCACTGTAAATCGCTTCAAATAGGCAGTTACTAAATCCTGTTTTTCTCCTAATGTGACTTGTTGGTTTAAAATAGTATGTGTGATATACACAGTCTTTTATATCTATTGGAAGTTCATACAAACCAAAGTAATAACCTTCTAATGGAATCCCTGGCTTTTTCGTTGCCAAAAGATTTTGTAAACTCTTTTGTATGCTTCCTACCCAACCGCTATCAACTACGGCATAAGACACATCATCTAACATTCCTTCTTGTTCTAAATAACCTATGGTTGTTTCGAATCGCTGTTTTGAGTGCGTATGAATAAACTTTAGTAAACTAAGCTTTCCTTCATGACTTAGTTCATAAGCTTTTTCCTTTAACTGCAAAATCTGTTTTCGATTTAGGACTACATGAAGTTCTTTTTCATAACCAAGTTCCTTAGAAACTTGCTTCATCTCATCCACTGTCAAATCAGCTCGTTTTAAAATGCGATATAAACTCACATCAATTCCTGAAAGAAATATTCGATCTAAGCACTTTTCGTTTTGTAAGTGATACTCAGGAATTCGAAGAGAATACCGAGACACCCTAAGATATCGAATATCAATGTCAAATCCTAATAGATTATTCTCTTTTAAAAATTTTGCCACCTCATACATAGGCTTTGCATCTCTCGCCAAGAAATACAACCGCTGTATCTTTTTTTTATATGCCTCATGTAATATCCAGGTGACATAAGAAAAAATAACTGGTGCAAAGGTAAGTGCATAGGTTTTTTCCCCAAGAGTTTCACACTCTTTTTCAGTGCCTTCTGACAAATCATAAAGAAAATGATTTTTCTTTAATCTCTTTTTATACTGGTTTAATCGATGTTCCATACTCAAAGTGGTGTCACACTCTCTTTCATTTCCAGAATGAGTGAACTAGGAATCAGTGCAGATGCCACTGGGCGAAATACATAAATCCACCCCTTTGGCCAAAGGATTCCAAGGCTCTTAAAGCCTTCATATCGAACCTTGCTTTCTCTCCATCGGTCCAAAAAGCTTCTGCTGTGATAACTCCTCCTATCTACGCGATAATAAAGTAGTGATTTTTGGATGTTATATCCTTTGTATCCAAGTTTGAATAATCGCATAAACAACTCATAATCTTCACATCTTTTTGTCACCCGCTCTTCTGCATATCCGGCAACTCGTTCAAACAAGCATGCCCGATACATAACAGTTGGATGAATGTATGGTGAAAACTTCAAATAGTCTTCTAACTTTGGAACCTTCGGACGACTTGAATCGCCCCAAATTCCATCTTTATCAAACAGGTCACAATTTGCTCCGCACCACATGTATTCTGGATGCTTTTCTAAGAAGTCAACTTCTACTGCAAATCGATCCGGATGAGACATATCATCTGCATCCATTCTTGCTAAGTATTTTCCCTTTGCCTGGTCGATGCATCGGTTTAACGCATAACCAAGTCCCCTGTTTTCATCCGATTGGATCACTCGAATTCGCTCATCCATATCCTCTAAGGATTCTATAAATACGTTTAATTCATCTACTGATGATCCATCGTTATATATTAAAAATTCAAAATCTTTAAAAGTCTGATTTAGTACCGAACGAACAGATTTTTCAAACTCTACCAAAGAAGTTTCATTGTAAACACCCATAATTACTGAAATCATTGGGCAATCTGCTTTGTCCTCATATGGTACTTTGTATACCGGAAGATCTCCGTATACCTTTCTCATAACTAATTCATTTTTCTTTAAAGAAAAACTATCCACTGTCCAAAGTGCATTAGCTGCAAGTTCAAGTCGATAGTCTTTATCTTCATATATTCGTAAGATTGCAGTCTCAAATTCTTCTACTGATGAAGGTCTACAGACCATTCCGTTTACTCCATCAATTAAGTACTCTCGACTACCTCTGTTGTCTGCTACAATTAGCGGCACATGACAAGCCATGGCTTCAAGTGCCGCCATTCCCATGCCTTCTCTATAAGAAGGAAATATGGAGGCGTCCGCCGTATGCCAAAAGTAGTGCATGTCGTTGCGATAGCCTCTCAAGAACACTCGGTCTTCAAGACCGTACTTTTTAATAGCTTCTTCTAGTTGAGGACGATAAGGTCCCTCGCCACAAATGCTATAGTAAATGTTTTTTTGAGGAAGCTTAGCGATTGCTTCAATCACAACAATGTGATTCTTGTTAACATTTAATTCCCCTGCCGACACAATATGAAATGCGTCTTTAGGTATATTTAAGGTTGACCTAATGTGCAGGGCAATCTTTTCATCTTCCTCTGAGGAAGCATGGAACTTATCCAAGTCCAGGCCAACGCCTGGTATTAAAACTGCTTTCCCATTTTTTCTCATTGGGAAATCTTTTGCACGATAATAGTCTTCATGATTAATGGTAATTATCCGATCTGTGAATCTGGATAGGAAATATTCTACAGGAAAGAAGAACAACCAATTTTTCAATGGTGCTCCTCTAAAGAAATGGAATCCATGTGCGGTATAAATTACAAACGGTTTTCTTTTACTAAAAATTGCTGAAAGTCGCCCTAACACGCCTCCATTAGGATTATGACAGTGAATCACATCGATTTGCTCCCGTTCAATAATCCTGACGAGTTCTCGCAGGGCCCAGATATTCTTTTTGAATTTGAAAGGACTCTTCTCAATACTAATATGGTGTAATACTACTCCCATATTTCTTAGAGTATCATCCTTCACTTCATAGATTGGCACGCCAAAATTGGCTGCATAGTGAATCTGGTAGCCATTCTCCTGAAGCAACTTAACATTATTCAGCTCAAATTGCGACAAAAAGCCACCAGTCGTTGTTATAATTAACGCCTTGTTCATAATTGTGTTCTGTTCCATTTCTCAAACAATATAAAAAGAACTTTCTCAAAACTTTTTTTATGTTCAAATTTATTCCCACATTACCAAAAAGCATTATAATCATTTATATATCGAATTTCAAGTAGTAATTCAAGATTATTGCGAATAAAGTTCAAAACAGCAAGATAATGGTATGATTTTTAACGAATTATAGTATAAATAGTCATTTTTAATTTAACTTAAATCTAAAAGTAGTAAAAAATTTTATGTAATCTTTGTAACATGGAGGATTCTTTATGAAACAGTTTGGCGACCGCTTGAGAGACGCACGCGAACGTTTAGATTTAAAGCAAACTGATGTAGCCAATGCTACTCATATTAACAATAAAATTCTTTCAGGATACGAGCGAAATATTAGCCAACCTTCTCTTGAGAATTTAAAGACTCTTTGCGAATTTTACAATATTTCAGCAGATGAAATCATTGATATTCATCCTAAGAAACGAAATTCCAATGGAGAAGAGGCTGTTTTTTTGACGCCAGAACAGAGACGACTTCTATCCTATTTTGATAAACTAAATCAGGAAAATAGAGATGCCATCATTGGATTATCTATTGTTTATAGTCGAGATCAAACAAGAAAAAACACATTCCAATAAAAAAGACTTATTCGAGCGTATCGAATAAGTCTTTTACTTTTATATCTATTCCATTATTTTCTCTTTGTTACACCATCTACTACAGTGATTTTATCATGTGCTAAAAGATTAATAGCTTCCGGCAAAAGTTTCCATTCTGCCTGTTCCATAATTCTTCTCTGTAATACTTCTGGAGTATCATCATCTTTTATTTCCACTGCCTTTTGTAAAATAATAGGACCGGTATCTGTTCCTTCGTCTACAAAATGAACGGTAGCACCAGATACTTTTACTCCACGAGCCAAAGCACCTTCATGTACCTTTAATCCATAATATCCTGTTCCACAAAAAGATGGTATTAAAGATGGATGAATATTGATGATTTTATTTCTATACTTTTGGATCATCTCTTCTGGAATCACTACCAAAAATCCTGCTAATACCACTAGGTCCACTTCTGCTTCATCAACTGCACGAAGTAAAGCTTTATTATATTCAGCACGATCTGGTATCTCTTTTCTGGATACGCATACTGCCTTTATCCCTGCTTTTTTTGCACGCTCTAAGGCATAAGCATCCTTGTTGTTTGAAATCACTACTGCAATTTCTGTATCTGTAATCACACCAGAATCAATGGCATCAATAATTGCCTGTAAGTTGGTTCCTCCACCGGAAACCATTACTGCTATACGAAACATTATACTAAGTCCACTCCCTTGTCGCCGTTTACAATCTTACCAACTACAAATGGCTTATCACCAGTAGATTCAATTGCCTTCATGGTAGCATCTACATCAGAAGCATTTACTGCGATTACCATTCCAAGGCCACAGTTAAAGGTATTGAACATCATTTCTTCAGAAATATCACCAGTCTTTTGTAATAAATCAAAGATAGGTGGCTTTTCATAAGAGTTCTTTTCAATAACAGCTCTCTTTCCATCTGGAAGCATACGAGGTACGTTTTCGTAGAAACCACCACCGGTAATATGGCTGCATCCATGTACTCTTACACCTGCGTCCTTAATAGCACGCATAGCCTTTACATCAATTCTTGTAGGACGAATCAAAGCCTCTCCTAAGGTTTCACCCAACTCATCATAATAGGTATCCAAAGACTCTTTTGTCATTTCAAATACTTTACGAACCAAAGAAAATCCATTGGAATGAACACCAGTAGATGCCATACCAATTAATACATCACCATCAGCAATTTCCTGACCGGTAATAATATCTTTTTTATCAGCAACACCTACAGAGAATCCTGCCAAATCATAATCATCTACCGGCATAAGTCCTGGATGTTCTGCTGTTTCACCACCGATTAGAGCACAGTCAGACTGCTTGCATCCTTCTGCTACACCTTTTACGATAGTTGCAATCTTTTCAGGATAATTTTTTCCGCAAGCTATATAGTCTAAGAAGAAAAGAGGCTCTCCACCTGCACAAGCAACATCGTTTACGCACATTGCAACTGCATCGATTCCGATGGTGTCATGCTTGTCCATTAAAAATGCCAATTTTACCTTTGTACCACATCCGTCAGTTCCTGATAAAAGTACAGGCTCATCCATTTCCTTAATCTTTGCCAAAGAGAAAGCTCCTGAGAAACCTCCAAGACCACCAAGTACTTCTGGTCTCATAGTCTCCTTTACGAACTCCTTCATTAACTTTACTGATTCGTATCCTGCCTCAATATCAACGCCTGATGACTTATAATCCAATCCCATGTAAATAATCCTTTCTTGTTCTTATTATCTTATAAAAATGCTTTATAGCCTTCTGCCTGGAGTTTTTCGTCCTTAGCTACCACCTGATTTTTTAACTTCTTGGAGTAATCCTTTAAACGTCCAAGTAACTCTTCATCAGAAGTTGCTAAGATCTTTGCAGCTAAAATTCCTGCATTTGCTCCACCATTGATGGCAACGGTTGCAACAGGAATACCTGAAGGCATCTGTACGATAGAATAAAGAGAGTCAACTCCTCCTAAATCGGAAGTTTTCATAGGAATTCCGATAACTGGCATAGGGAAAATAGCAGCGCACATTCCTGGTAAATGAGCAGCCTTTCCTGCACCTGCAATAATTACCTTAAATCCTTTTTCTTCTGCAGAATTTGCATACTCGAAAAATTCCTCTGGTTCTCTGTGAGCAGAGATAATATTGATTTCATAAGAAATTTTTAACTCATCTAAAATCTCACATGCTTTCGCCATTACGGGCATATCTGAATCAGAGCCCATTACAATTCCTACTTTTGCCATGACATTCTCCTTTTATTGTAAATATTTAAACCTTAGTAACTATATCACAGACTTATGCCCATTCAAAGAGGCATTTCATCCAAAATTTCCTCTTATTCTAATGGTTTATTTAACTCCTCTGTGCCTTCCACAACAAACTTTCCATCTTTGATAATTAAAAGTGTATCTCCATCTTTTGTTACGACAGAGATTTCTCCAAGCTCTTCAAATGGAATGGTAATATCCGTATGGCAGTTAAAGTATGCCTTATCCGGATCTTCTTTTCTGCAGATAGAAATGCTGTTATCTCTGGCTACTACTTCTTTTCCATCTGGATTATACATTGGAATATCCTCTGCATACGAGTAGCAGGTATCACCGACTGCAAAATGAGGTCCCGTTTTTTCAGCAATTAAAATCGGGAACTTATCTGCAATATTGTAATCACGTCCGGCACGATAAGCTGTCGTGTTGGTACCAATGGCAAACTCTCCTAAAGGAAGAGTTTTGTGGTGATATAAAATGTTATCAAAGATAAACTTTTTGTTTTCTTCTTCTGTATCGAAGTTGCTACAGGTGTAATCTGTAATCTGTCCATCTTCGAAATGGATTTCTAGGTTTTTAAACTCATAGTCTCCTAAATATACACGAGACACATGAAGACACCCTTTAGTTCCCTCTAATACTGGAGAGGTAAAGACTTCTCCTACTGGAATATTTACATCTGCCACACAGTTTTCAAAGATGGTCTCTTTTTCCTTGTCCTTTAATGAATGAAGCATAACCTTCATATCGGTTTTATTTCCATTACATCCTTTGACCTGTGCATAGACACCTTCATCTAACACATCAATAATCTTTTGCTGGATGTCCCGATACATACGATAGTCAAGGGTGTTAATCTCCACTGTCTTTGCAAAGATTTCCTCGAAATTATCTCCAATGGTTGGAAGTGGGAAGGCAATAATGGTAAAGCTTCTCTCATCTCCAGGAATATATTCTCTTGTAATGGCACTGCTCTTACTTTGATCGTACACGTTTAAGTGATTTTGATCTTCGCTCATTACAATATTTTCTTTGTGATTTACAAGTTTAACCTTTGGCTCACCAAAGAATTCAATGACAGCAGGGCCACCA
>JAIKXK010000025.1 GCA_024684155.1 Lachnospiraceae bacterium
AGAATCATATATGTATTATAAAAAGGAAACTCTTCTATATTTACCATATTCAAATATCCTCTCTTTCCCCCATGTGTTTTTCAGCAGTTTTTTTCCAGATTTTAAAGTAATCTGACGTATATAATTCACCAATAAAACTATTAAGTTCTACATAAGAACTGAATTTTTCAGCATTTTCAAGGTATTTACAAGCGTCTCCTATCGATTTCCAATGAACACTTTTTCCTGTCGTACTTGTATACGTAAAAAGAAACTCTTCACACATATAAAAATACAGTCGAACAGATGCCTTTATAGCTTTTCTAAATTTCTGACTTCTTCCCTTCCCCCTAAAATTGCAAAACGCAACTATCTCTTCTTCCATATTCTTTGCTATTTTAGCTCCATAATCATCGTCCTGTGCCTTAAAGAATACTTCTGATAATATATGATAGTCACACCATTTTTTTATATCTATTCCGTCCAGGTATTTTTCAAAATCCTCTAATCTACCGTCAAATTGAAACCTATTCTTTACTTTTATAATTTTATATAGAATCTTCTGAGCAAATTCTTTCTTCGTAAATGATTTACCTTTCCAGTAGATTTTTTTCATAGAAGGATTAAGGTGATAAAGTAGGTGAAAATAAATATAATCTGATTCAATATCATCCCGCTTTTTTACTGCTTCTCTCAATGCATTACGATCTACAAGATAACAATCAACATATTTTTTCGTACCTGACAAGCATTCCTTAAAAAACAAGTTCCATTCAGGAAGATCGTCATTTGTCGCAACCGTCAGATATCTGATGCCAGTATCCCAGTTGATTGCCATACTCTCAATGAGTTTTCTGAAGTTGAATTCTTCATCTTCCTTGTCATACAAATCTCCTGCGAATTCCAGAACAATGTTTGAATGATTGACGTAGAGCTCCTTAATTTGTCTTTGAACATAAACCTTACAGCCATCAAACTTGTCTTTACCTTCTCTAGCAGCATAGTATTCGTCAAAAAGACCGTAGAAACGGTATCTTTTCTCAATCGTCTTTATATAATTCAAGATCGCTCTTGCCCATTCATAAAGAGGACCAGCCTCCGGCTCCCATGTGCCAATCTGAGAGATATCCAGTTCATCTTCATTCTTGTGAGCATATCCTGTATTACGTAACACTCGCAATTTTTCAAGGTTTTCTTTTTCTTCAATGTCAAGCTTCGATAGTAAATCTTTTTTACTTTTTGTAAGATCTTTGAGACCACTTATGGCTATTTCAAGAGCTTTTTTGTTCTCTGTAATTTCATCAATCAAAGAATCAATTTCTCCATGGCTTTTACAAGAATACACTCTTATTGTAAAGAGTTCTAATTCAGAAGACTGAGTGGATGCTTTCTCTTCCTCATCGTCTTCATCATCGTCTTCTGTTTCTTCTTCCAGCTCATCATAATTTTCCGTTTCTTCATCAAAATCATCGAAGTTACCATAATCGTCGTCTACATCTTCATTAAAAAAATCATCTATCTCCTCATATTCTTCAGATAGCTCCTCTTCAGACTGTGATTCCAATTCATTCTTCCTCTTCCGTAGTAACTGAAGTTCTTCATCAAAATCCTGTAATTTGCTTTCCTGTTGTTCGATTTTATGACTAAGCGCATTACGAGACTGTGCCAATGTATCTTTGCGCACAAAATCATTTAAAACAGAACAACCATTTGTAATATCAAACATGCCGATATGCCCCTGTTCTAATTCATCTTGAACACGCTTCAAATTATTATTTGCTTTATCCAGTTTTTTCAACAAATCAGTACGCGCCCATTCACCTAAGGACTTCTTGGTGTACATCTCTATGGAATAAAGCACCACTTTCGTGGTTGCCTCGTAGAGATTCTCCTTGACAGACTGAAGCTTCATTCTTCCCACTTCAGAATCATTAGCGTACATTTGACGTGTAAATGTTCTGTTTTTTCCATCTAGCATATTAAAAATCCTCTATAATACTCTTATATCAATATTCAAAAGTTTCTTCTAAAAATAATTATTATCCTATTACTATCCATTTCCCGATTTTTTTGCCACCCTGACGTTCTATAATATTTTTATTTTTTAAAGAAGTAATTATTTTTCTTATATACCCATCAGAGTACCCGCACTTTGTCACTAATTCTTTAATCGTAATGGTGGGCATTTGACTGATACTGTCAATTACCTTCTTCTC
>JAIKXK010000029.1 GCA_024684155.1 Lachnospiraceae bacterium
GTATCGTCGTCTCCAATAAATTCACGTACAGAAACTCTCTTCTTATCTCTTTGCGCTTCTACCTTACGTGACAAATCTTCTTTTACATCCATAACATCACGGAGATTTATTAAATCAAAATTTCCCATGGTTTGATCCTTGGTAGATAGATGAATGGTTCCCAGTCCAAATATTCTTTGAATCAAACTTCTTGTAACGGTAAGGTCCTGAACTCTATATAAGCGAACCTCATCCTGACGCTTGTTTAAAATACCTGAATCTACAAATAGTCTCTCCTCATCAAAACTATATACTGTAAAGGTCCAAGGCAACCCGCACCAAAGTCTTTTTCTAGCTCTCCACATAATAAGCAGTCTCCTTTTTCTTTGTTGAATTAATTATACCACACACATAATTTGTTCACAAAAAATTAATAGAAATTTAAGAATTATTTTGTACTTTTTCCTTTATAATATACTTGTGATGCAACATAAGCATCCTGTATTGGAGGAAACTAATATGAGCGAAATGAGCGCACAAGATATCATTAATTCCATTAATGCAGGCCATTATGAGGAATTACAAGATTACTTAGAAGAGGAAGAACTTGAAGAAGAAAGCACTCCTTCCCCAAAAGAAATAGATGTTTCAAAAAAATCAAACTATCAAAGTCATGTTGTTTTGGAAGACGGAAAAATGGATACTCAAATTGAAGTAGAGGAAAACATATCCGTTCACGAACTGGTTCCTATGACCTTAGGAATTCAAGATGATATGTCTCATATGGCAGACATTGGGGAAGAGTTTTCCCACACCATGGATCCTATTTTACGTCTTTATAATGCAGCCATAAATGTTACTACATCAAGACTTGATATTATAAAAGATGAATTCCAGTATCGTAGACTTCGAGTACCTATCCACCATGTAGATACCCGATTAAAATCTATTAAGAGTATTGTTGGAAAACTTCAGAAAAAGGATCTGGATACTACCCTTACTGCAGCTATCAATAACCTTTATGATATTGCAGGTGTTCGTGTAATTTGTCCTTACATCAAAGACGTATACCTCATCCGTGACCGTCTGGTTGCCCAGGATGATTTAATGATATTAGATATTAAAGACTACATTGAAAACCCAAAGAAAAACGGGTATCGAAGTCTTCATATGATTATTCGTGTACCGGTTTACTTTATGAACAAAAAACAAATGGTACCTGTAGAACTTCAAATTCGAACTCAGGCTATGGATATGTGGGCTTCTTTAGAACATGATATTAAATATAAATCTCTCTATGAGATTGATCCTTCCTTCGACTATAGCAAAGAACTGTTAGAATGCAGTAAGCTCATCTATCAGGCCGAAGCGAAAATGGAATTAATGAACAATAAATTAGAGGGCGATTTTTAAACATAGGGGACGGTTCTTCTGTCTTCATTTGCGAAAATGAAGGCAGAAGAACCGTCCCCTATGTCCCTGTTACTCTACCCTGAATTTCACGCCTTCATTTTTCAACCAGAGCTTATGTGCCTCATACTCTGGATCATACTCTTTTACTATGTTCCAAAATGCTTTGGAATGATTCATCTCTATTCTATGTGCTAACTCATGAATCACAACATACTGCTGCACTTCATCTGGCGCCAGCATCAATAGGCAATTGAAATTTAAATTCCCCGCGCTAGAACAGCTTCCCCATCTTGTTTTCTGATGGCGAATAGTAATACGACCATAAGTAACTCCCATAATATTGGCCCATTTTTCTACAATAGGTGGTAACTTTTCTGTGGCTTCCTTAGCAAGTGTTTTTATTTCCTCTTTGCTTAAGGTTTGTGCACCATTTTTCTCGTCTCTATTTCTCGCAATTCGCTCAAGATTTTCATACAGCCATAGTTCTTTTTCCTCTAAAAACCTCTGTATTCTTTTTTCAGACAATCCAAAAGGCGCCCTCACTGTTACTAATCCAGGCTCTCGAATTTCTAATCCTAAACTTCTTCGTTTTGATCTGATAATTTCTACTCGATAATTCATTCTTACATCATAGCCTATTTTGTATATGTAATCAAAACCAATCTTTCGTTATAATTTTCTTAGATTCTGGAGGGAAGTATCATGGGAGATATTTTTACACTTACTTTTTTAAAAGATTTATTGAAAGCATATGTTATCCTTGCATTTTTACATGCCTTATTTAGCATTTTGCGTATGTACCGCGTTCAACACTATGCCTGTAACAAGAAAAAAGG
>JAIKXK010000062.1 GCA_024684155.1 Lachnospiraceae bacterium
TTATTTAATAATTCCTGATAATCATCAAAGGACAGTGTTTCTTTGTCCCAATTGCAAATTCCTACAACACAATCTCTTTTTGCGTCCTGACCAACTATATCAATGGTTCCTTCTTTACCAATCCAGGTACCCATATGATTCATCTTAATTGGAGTCTTGCCTACCATATTTAATAAGCCGAGATATTCACTACATACCTTTACGAAATAGGGTGTTAAATATTCATTTAATTTATCAGAGATATAGGTATCATAGAACTCCTCTGGAGACATCTTCCAAAGATCCGACTGATTTTCATAAACAAAGCGGAACCAAAAATGAATGAATGGATTTTTAATTCGATACACACCCTTTTTGGTATTATCCCAACCCCCAGTTTCAAAAGAAACTACTTTTTCAATTACATCAAAGGCAGCTAAGTTTTTCAAATATACAGAAATCTTTGCTCTAGAATATCCTGTAAACTGATACAAATCATTTAGCTTTTCATTTCCCATAGCCATGGCATACAAAATCGTATCATAGACAGAGAGTTCACGAAGTTCCTGAGAAATAAAATTCTCTGCCTCTCCAAATAAAGAACCATAAGGATTTAGTATCATAGTGCAAATATTTTCTTTCATGGTTTTATTTCCATTCCAACGATTCAAATAATAGGAACAGCCACCAATAATTCCATAGACGCTAACTGCCTCAGCCACAGAATAATTTGGAAAAGAACGAACTACATCAAGAAAGCTAAACTCTTTTAATTCCACCATATGATCAATGGATGAAGCATTTACACCTAATACATCATCAAGGTTTTGTCTTGACCATGACAAAGATGAACTCATAAGAACAATCATTACCGGTCCTGGATAGAGTTTCTTATTTTTTAATTTAATTATGCTATCAAAAAAGCTTTTATCCTTTTTCACAATAGCCTGAAACTCATCAATAATTACAACTAACTTTGATGCGTCTCCACTTTTAATACGAGTAAAGCATTCATCGTAATTGTTTTTCATTAGCTTTACATCATATATATTTTCTACTTCCGTTTGCATCTGAGTCAGCTGCTCTTCTGCAGAGGCATTTCTGCCACGATAATAAAAATACTTTTTATCCCGGCAAAACGAAAAAATCATACGTTCTTTTTCACTGCGATGGTTGCCACTAATTAATACAATCTGATTTCCGGTACTTTCATATACACTTTGTAAAATCTTCATTTCATTTATTCTAGATACCATGACTATCCTCTTTTCTTATATAAAAATAATTACATATACAGGTTTTCTACTATTATCTATAATATTATACAAGATTCCACTTTGAAATAAAATATAAATTTAACAAATAAAAAGAACGCTTTTAGAAGCGTTCTTTTCCAAAGTCACTCATGAATCTTAGTCTAGAGGATGAGACATAATATAAGTAATGATTTTTACCATATGTTCCATGCCTTCTACGGTATTATGTTCGAAAGGTCCATGGAAACCATATCCGCCAGTTCCAAGGTTTGGACAAGGAAGTCCTTTAAAGGAAAGGTTCGCTCCATCTGTACCACCGCGAATCGCTTCTGATTCGGGAGTAATTCCAACAGAAGAAATTGCCTCCTTTGCCAAATCCACAATCTCCATATGATCTTTTATAACCGAAATCATATTATCATAGGTATGAGAGATGGTAAGACAAACAGTTCCCTCTCCATAGATTTTATTAAATTCTTTTTCAATTTCTCGAAGTGTTTGAAAACGACCTTCCAATATATCTTTATCATGGTCTCTTAAGATATAGGAAAGAGTAGCTTTTTCTACATTACCTGACATATCCGTTAAGTGATAGAAGCCCTCTCTACCTTCTGTAGTAGCAGGTGTCTCTGATAACAGAGGAAGACGCATGGCAATCTCACATCCAATTCGTGAAGCATTGATCATAATATCCTTTGCTTCTCCCGGATGAACATTTTTTCCATGAATTACAAACTCAGCAGATGCTGCATTAAAGTTTTCATAAGCAATTTCTTCTTCTCCTGCTCCATCTACGGTATAAGCAAAATCTGCCTTACAAATGTCCATATCAAAGTTTAAAGAACCTTCTCCAATCTCTTCATCTGGCGTAAAGCAAATCCACAATGGACCGTGAGGAATCTTATTTTCAATGATATATTCTACAGCAGTTAAAATCTCAGCCACTCCTGCCTTATCATCACTACCTAAAAGTGAAGTTCCGTCTGTAGTAATAAGGGTACGTCCCTTTAAAGAAGGCAGATGTGGAAAATCCTTTACTGAAAGGACCGCTCCCGTTCCCTTTAATACCACATCCCCACCATCATAGTTTTCAATAATCTGAGGATGAACATTTGCACCATTATAATCAGGCGCTGTGTCCATATGTGCAACAAAGGCCATGGTCTTTTTGTTTTCCATGCCAGAGGTTGCCGGCAAAAATCCATAAACATAACAGGTATCAGAAAGCACTACTTTTTCCAGCCCTAAATCCTTTAATTCCTGTTCTAAAATGCGTGCCAAATCAAATTCTCTCTCTGCAGATGGATGCAATCCACTGTCTTCATCAGAAGTTGTATATACGCTAACGTATTTTAAAAATCTTTCTTTTACTTCCATAATCTTT
>JAIKXK010000079.1 GCA_024684155.1 Lachnospiraceae bacterium
GAATATTTATCTGGAACAGTATTTATATTCCTTTCAAAAAACCGGAAAAGTATTAGCTACCTTAGAAGATTTATCCATACTTTTTGAGGGAGAAGAAGCAGGAGTAATCGTAAATGAGGCAAAGGAATATATAGTTCATACCTATGATGAATCAGATGTGGAAGAAAAAGGGCTTTCCATTATAGAGAAGGAGTATGGAAACTTTATGCTGACCTTAGTTCATAAATTTTCTTTGCAGGCAGAATTATTAGGAGGAGATTATACGTCTTCTCTGCAAATCTTATTAGAGGCTCGTAGACTTTGGGCGGATTGTATTTATGAATTACAACAGGCAAGGAATAAAAAGAGGCGAGATATTTTATTTTCTATTGTCATTTCTGTTCTTATTTGTTTATTAATCTATTTTGTCTCCTATCGATTAGAACTCCATATGGAACAGCATCCAGTGGCTCAAATTGCAACAGTGATTGTATTAGGGTTAGACTTCTTTATTTTTTATAAAGCAGATTCTCAACTAACAGTAGGGCTTACGGAAGAAGAACCTGAGGAAATGAGGTATGTTTCTTACTACGAAAAGATAGAGTCCAAAACACCGAAGAGTTTATATCAAAAGATTGATCATAAATATTTAAAGAAGGCAGTTTCAAAGGAGATTGAAAAGGTGTTTCCAAAGTGGTTAATGACAGTATCCTTATTACTTCAGTCTGAAAATGTACAGGTGGCAATTTATCGCTCCTATGATGAGGCACCACAAATATTAAAACCAGCATTAAAACAATTGATTAATGATTTAAAAGAGTATCCAGATAGTATGGAACCTTATATGAATTTTTTAAAGGAGTATACATTACCAGAAGTCCATTCTGCAATGAAGATGCTTTATTCCATTTCAGAGGGAACGGGAGGAAACTTTGATCATCAGATATCAGAAATTTTAGAGCGGAACCAAAGGTTAATGGACAAGGCAGAAAAAATGAAAAATGAAGATGCGCTGGCAGGATTATATGGATTATTTCTGGCTCCTCAGATTACAGCTGGCATGAAAATGGTAGTGGATTTAATGCTTCTTATAGTGCTGTACTTGGGACAGAATAATGTTCTGAAAGGATAGGTGAGGATATGGATACAGTATTAAAGGCCTTTAGTGGAGTATTTATGCTTTTATTATTAACGGCTGTTAGTGTAGGTTTGATCGGTGCCTGTTTAAGTGCCAATGCTGCAGATAGCTATTATTCCGATGTGTCGAAACGAGTTAGTGTGAGTAATTTTTCTGATGGGGTCATTTTGGAATGTGTAAATGAGGCAAAAGAAAAAGGCTATGAACTAGAGATAGAAACATCAGAGGTGAATGGCAGCGGTAAACGAGTTGGTGTTGGAAAGATGACATACGATTTTAAGATTCCCATTATTGGGATAGAAAAGGAGTATCTCATAGAAAGTAATCTTTGGTAGGTGAAGAAGATGAAACAGATATTAGAAGAATATGGAGAAGGAATTCTTTATCTTATTTTAGGAATGATTCTCAGTGGATTGTTGATCAAAGTGTTAAAGGCGGTGAGCAGTGTATGAAACAGATATTAGAAGAATATGGAGATTTTTTTATTGATGCTATAGCAGTGGTTTTAGTTATGGGGATTTTGACTGTTTGTTTCTTTGCAGATCAGGGAGTATTTCCAGCGCATATCATAAATGCTATGGAGCCAATTTTATAGGAGAAGGACTATGATAACAATAATTGAAAACTATGGGCGAATGATTATCCTTTGTGTTTGTATGGGATTGGTTTTAACGTTGATCTTTGGTTTATTGAGATATGAGGGAAAACAGGGAATATTAAATATTGCAGGTGACCAGGGGGACAAGTATGCCCAAAAGGTGGTAGAAAACCAAAGTTCATTAGAATATGACCATTTATTGTCATTAGAAAGAACTCCAGTGGAAGTAAAGGAGGATTTAAAATCAAATACTACCTATACAATCGAAAATCTTTTTGTCTCCCTGGTCACCTGCAATATTTAATATTCCCTGTTTTCCCTCATATCTCAATAAACCAA
>JAIKXK010000110.1 GCA_024684155.1 Lachnospiraceae bacterium
CCACCATAATAATTGATATCACCATTGCTGTAGATGTTTCCTGCATAACGGAAGAAATCCATGTAGCCATAACCGTAATAGCAATACAGCAGATCCATCCGGTTAAAGCCAAAACAATCTGCAGACCCAGCACATTGAGCGACGGTAAAGAATAGACAGTATATAGAACCTGTACGGATTCTTTTAATGTATCTGTACCAAATATCATATCCGATACCAATAAATGTGCGCCTATTCCAAGCAAATACATTATTGAAGACAACGTAACCACAGCAATCAAAGTTGTTTTGACAAGCTTTCCCCTTCCAAACTCAGTACATCTGATTATACTGTCTTCACCGGATTCATATCTCTCCGAAAACACAGGTGCAACCATAACTGCAGACAGCAGTACCAACACCAAAATTGTAATCGAAATATAATCAAAAGCATCTCTTGTATATCCGTGTGAAACTGTAAACGGTTTATTGACACCATCATATATTGACAGAGCTTTACTGATATACGCTGGATCTCTTAGCACTTCATCAGATTTCATTGCATTTTCTAATCGAGACCCACATACCTCATAAAATCTGTCTATGTCCTCCGATGTTAAAGACATCAATTCCGCCTGCTTTTCATTAGTTCCATATGCTGTAGTCAGCATACGAAGCAATGGTCTAATTGGATAAACCTTTTCCCAATACACATCTAACGGAAATTTCTTTTCACCAATCTCATCCCTTAGAGGATCCATGCCGTATTCATTATATAAATCCTGATATGTTTGCAAGGCTGATTTCAGACTATCTATTGTAACTTCCCCATTTCCGGAAGAAGATGCCTCTTTCAAAAATGTAATTGCGTCTTTCCCATGATACCAAGTTGTGTTTCCTTCAGCATCAGGGACATTAGCATCATTAAACTCGCTTGCCAGCACGGCGAACAATATGGACAGCGCAATAGCAATAATAAAAATCACTTTTGTTCTCTTCATCAGAAAAAGTCTTTTTAGCTCTTGTTTATATAGTCTCATGATCTGCCTCCTCGTTCATAAAAATGCTTACATATAGTTTCTCAAGATCGTCATACTCACCCTTGTTTACAACCCTGTTCAGCTCGCCATCCTTCATAATCATCACATGGCTTGCTACATCCTCAATATCAGAAACAATGTGTGTTGACAAAACAACGATCCTCTCCTTTGAGGTAGCCGCCAGAAAATTCCGAAACCTTATTCTTTCTCCAGGATCAAGTCCGGCGGTAGGTTCATCCAGAATCAGAACCTTTGGATCGTTGAGCATCGCCTGAGCAATTCCGACTCTTCTTTTCATACCCCCGGATAGTTTGACAATCTTCTTTGTTCTGACATCCTCAAGTGTCAGTATTTTTAGCAGATCATCTATACGCTTCTTTGTAAGATCCAAAGGCACATTCTTCAGCGCGGCAATGTACTCAAGATAGTTACTGACTGTCAGATCTTTACTGAACTGTATCTCCTGAGGCAGGAATCCAAACTCTGACCTGTACTTGACGTTTTTTCTTATATCTTTTCCACAAAACAAAACCGCACCTTTTGTAGGTTCCAATATCCCTGACATCATCCGCATGAGTGAAGTTTTTCCTGCTCCATTAGCTCCAAGAAGTCCCCATATCCCTGGAGTCAATTCCGTATCGACCCCTTTCACAGCCTCCTTCCCTTTATATGTTTTAGATAAATTTTTAATCGTAAGATCCATAAAACATCCTCCAATCTGTTATTTTGACTCAGAATAACAGATCTTATTTCTCCTGTCCGCAAAACGAAACCGACTGGTAGAAATTCGATACCAAGACGCAAAAAAGCCCGCATTCATCGGCTCATCACCGACAATCACGGGCTCCCTAAGCATAATAAATATAGTCAATAGCTTTTTCTCATACTCTGAAACTCCATTCCTATAGCAAATTATAACACGAAAAAAAATTAAGTAATCAGTTCCACCTCGTTCCAAATAATAGATGAATCGAAGAATTTTTCTTCCAAGTTTAGTAATAGCTCCCCAACCCACCCAAATGTATATAGAGAAGAAAATTTTTCCAAAAACTGCAGATTTGGATAAAAAGTGTCCCACATATTTATTGAATGGATATTTTAGTAATCCACCTCAAACTGAACCAAATGTAATTTGAAGGAAAAAATGTACATTGACAAGTGAATATTGGATAAAAGATTTGTTGG
>JAIKXK010000072.1 GCA_024684155.1 Lachnospiraceae bacterium
GTCAATTGCACCTCTACAAACACAAAACTGTCTGTATCCGCTTTGGTATGTATTGTTTCAGGTAAGATACTAAGGAACGTCTTTCCCTCTGGTGAATGGATTTCATCCTCTGCTAATTTCTCGCCATTGCTGTCATAGCAAATAGCTTTTAGAGCACCTGGATTATAAGTCGTGGTATAAGTAGCAATTCCATTTATGATTTGCTTCTTGCCAAGACTTTTACCATTTTGAAATAATTCAACCATCGCTCCAGGACTATATACCTCTATTTCTGCCGTTTTGCCCTCGTAACCAGACCATGAGGAAATGGCATCTGTGTTACGCCACATACCAAAGAAATACTTTTCTCCACTATGATTCATTGGCCTGACTGCGATATATGGTTTTTTATACTGCCCCCATGCGATAGCTGCTGCATAACATTCTGTTTCTGCATGACCAATTAAGTCAATCACACCACAGCCTCCACTTATACAAGGATAAGGGCGATTAAATCCTCCTTTAGTCTTGCCATAAATTGGTACACCAACTCCAGCTTCTCCTAAATAATCCATTGCGGTCCACAAAAAATCACCTATAATATAAGGATTTTTCTCTACGAGAGACCAACGTTTGGCCACAGAATGAGGATAAGTTTCTGAACCCAACATAATACGACTTGATGCATATTCATGATGGGGTTCGTAACAATTTTCTGCATAGTTAAGCCCAACAATATCCACCGTATCAAAACATGGTTTAAGGAGTTTTTCCACTTTATCAGGTTTTCCCATCAACTTCTGAACAAATGGAACCACAGTCACTATTATATTTGCCAATAAACTCGCGGTAGCTGCAGAATTCTTCGTTTCCTCATATGGATTTATAATGTCCTCCGGTTTCCCTTTCGAAGATGAACCACCCATATTAGAAACTACTGGATTAAAACAATTAATCGTAGGTCTTGTTGGATCCAAATTATGACAGAAATTAGAAAGCTCACTGCTGATTCTTGCTCCTTCAGGCCTTCCGGTATCAGCTATTTCATTTCCAATAGAGTACATAATAACCGAGGGATGACTATAATCCTTTCGAATCATTGCCTCTAAATCTTTTCTCCATTCTGATTTAAAATAAATGGAATAGTCATAATCAACCTTCTTTAACTGCCATTGATCAAAAGCTTCATCCATCACATATAACCCTAAAGCATCGCAAGCTTCTAACATGGCCTTTCCCGCAGGATTATGGGCAGACCTAATAGCGTTAAATCCTGCTTCTTTCAATTTCTTAATCTTAGAATATTCAATACTTCTAGTGCTCACTGCACCTAAAATGCCGTTTGTGTGATGTATACAGCCACCTCTGAGCTTGACCTCTTTACCATTGACTTGTAACCCTGTCTTAGCACTCCAACTTAGGGATCTTATGCCTGTATAAATATCCGATTTATCAATTACAATACCTTGGTTTTCTATAGTGGCAACCACTCGATACAAGTTTGGATGCTCCGCATCCCAAAGCTTTGCGTTAGGAACTGTAATGTAACAATTAAGCCCCTCTCCCTCTGCAACAATCAATTCTCCATCATATATTTGTATTTTTACTTGGCTATCCTGCTTAAGATTCCTAGTTTCGACTGTCACATGAAGCACAGCTGGCTCAATAGATTCAGTTACAACTGCAATCCCATCCGGCAAAATATATTGTGTTTTTCCAACATGTAAAAATACATCCCGATAAATACCGCTACCTGTGTACCACCTGCTGTTGGGTGTTTGAGAATTATCAGCAACTATGACCAGCTCATTTTCCTCACCCATTCGAATTTCTTCACTGAGATTCACTGTATAACCTGCGTAACCATTTATCCATCCACCAAGCTTTTTACCATTAAGCGATACACTTGATTTGCGATATACCCCTTCAAGTTCAAGAATTACATTTTCCCAATCCTCTTCTGGAATAAAACGCTTGCGATAAACATACCTACCTCCCGGGAAAAACCCAGCTGCTGCGCCATTTTTCATCCCTGGTAGTCGCTTTTCTGTCTGCATTGCATCATGAGGCAATGTAACAGATATTTCAGGTCCATTTTTTAAATCATTACAAAACTCCCAATCACAGTTAAAAGAAATTCTCCTCATTTTTGTTACCCCCTACATTTTTTCTCCATCCTCATTCAAACCATGTTCAACACGTAATACCTTTAAATCACGTTCCAAATGGAAGAATGCAAGAATTAGTACATCTATAGCCAGAAAGATTAAAGGTATCCAATTGTAAGCAAAATCTATTCCACATAATGCTTTATTAACTGTAGCTTCACCGCCTACAATAAACTGCTCATACCCTGCAGTTCCTAAGGCAGCAAGTTCTCCCCAATCAGAAAAACCATTTTGAGAAATTGCCTGAGTCAAATAATCAAACCCTGATACTGCAAGAACCAAACCTACAAAAAGTGCACTCAGACTTTGTGCCATCTTCTGAGCAAAAGAAACAAATGCCGAATACATTCCTTCTGCCACTACTCCTGTCTTATATTGGCCGTATTCCATACATAAGTAATTAATCTGAGAACCAACTGCTGCAACAAATACATTTGGTAGGTTCACTAATAAATATCCAAAAATCTGAGCAGCTAACAAATGCGGAAATAGCATACGAATTATTACTCCAAGGATTGCAATTATCATCGTATACATCACTAGCTTTGTTACACCGAACTTTTTACATAATTTCGGGATGAAGATATATATTGGCAACATTACTGCCGAGCCAGCCATAACAAGGGAGAATGTGCCCAAATCTCCGTACACATACTGGAAATAATATTGTCCAACTGTAAATGAGCTCATTAATATCATCATGTACATGAAATTAATAATTGTATACATGAAAAGATATTTATTTTTCAAAACACTTTTCAAAAACTCACCAATTGAAACGTTCTCTTTGACTTCATCTTGAGTCAAACCACTAAACTCCGCCAACTCTTGTTCGGAATACTCAGGACAAAGATAGAAACACACCAAAATACCAATTATGCCAACAGCACCCATTACAAATGCCATAATTTCAAAACCAGCCTGCGCACCATTAAAGACATTTATCAAAGCTGGCAACATAATCTGTAACCCAAGAGATCCAATCGCAAAAACTATGCCAATAATAGTCAATGTTTTGATTCTGTTCTCCTCTTTTACAATGGATCGTTTAATATGAGTCTCATAAGCAATACTTATCATCGTACTGAACACAGCACTCTGTAATGTTGCTAAAACAGTAATGTACACTACCAAAGCTAAATCGCTCATTGCCGCACGTGGAGCCATAAATATTGCTATCAACATCAACCACATTGGAATTCCAGACAGAATCCAAGGACGGGCCTTACCAAAACGGGTATGAGTATTATCAACAACCGCCCCCATAATTAGATCAGTTAATGCATCTAGTGCAGTTTTTAGAGCTAATCCACCAGAAATTGCTCCAACTGATAATCCTAAACTATTTGTTGCAAAGTACGTGATTTCTCCCGCCATTAAACCTGCCAGTATATTCGATAGTCTCACCAAAGAAAATCCCAAAGCCTTTTTTCGGGAAAACTTTTCATCTGCAACATTCATGCAAATTTGTTCTGCCATAATTCTTTCCTCCAAATTGCTACTTCTATTTATAGCTTTAGTTTAAATTGCAATTGATTGAAATTAAATTTCTGATATATTCTTTTTACTGTAAAATATGAACTTCTTTTATATTTACTTATCTATGATGAAACTAAACTTGAGTTTTTCTAAAAATGGCTATAAGATTGAATGTATAATGTATTATTATTTTAAGGAGATATTATGCCGACATTAGATGCTAATCAGGTATATAACATACTTCAGAATCTTAGATATCTTGAAATTTCATATATGGAGTACTCTCACCACCCCATTGATTTTTCGCAGTATCAAACATATCTGGATTACTTCAATAATTATGCTTTGAAATCCCAGAACTTGTATCGTTTTTATTTTCCGCTGTCTATAGATAAACAGCGACTTCCCCGATACATTTCTGAGATAGGAGATGTCACAGATACATTAAATATTGCATCAGGTTACGATTTTTCAGCTAGTAAAATATTTAATTTTCCTGCTGCACTTCGTCACCGCTGCAATTATTATTCTTTGATTTATCAAATGGAAGGAACCAGCGATCTTTCTTTAGACAATGAAACTTTTACATTAAATAGAGGTGATTTTTATTTACTTTCTCCTAATGTTTATTATTCTATCCAGACTTCACTGGATGGATTATCACTATGCCTCAACCTCAGACGTTCCTTTATTGCTGCTGAATATAAGTCAATCGCTCTTGGTAATCCACAGCTAACAACATTCCTTACTGACTCTCTTACCCCAGATAACACTTCATACTACGTGGCAATACACACGGGAGGCGACCATTCTATAGACGAATTTGTTTTAAAGATTTTTGCGGAATACATTAATCAGGACGAGTACAGCATGATTTCCATGCGAAGCTATCTCGCTTTATTATTTGCATATATTTTGCGCACTCCAACTACTAAAATGGAATCTTCCGCAAAAATTACTCGATTGGATGAACAGTTTCATATAATTGAAACCTACTTAAATAAGCATTATTCCACAGCCAATCTTACAGATATTTCTAATGAAATACATTTCAGCAAGCAGTATATTTGTCGTATTGTTAAGGAAAAAACTGGCGAAACCTTCAACAACTTATTAATCCAGATCAGGCTTGAGATGGTTGAGCAATATCTACTTGATACAGACCTTCCCTTAGAAGAGATTGCATTTCTTTGCGGATTCTCTGCTGCTTCGCATATGAGCCGCACTTTCAAGAATAAAAATGGCATCACACCATCCGCATATCGGAGTAAAAATAAAACTCTACTGCCATAACGCAGTAGAGTTTTATTACTTAAAAGATATATCCAGAAGATCTATATTTCCCTTTCCTGTGTATCTTATATATAGCGGATGTGTACCGCTCAATTTTATTTTACACTCAGCAACTTGCCAATCTCCGGCTGTGCTATCAAGTTCTATAGAATCAATTACAGGACCCTTGTCATCGGTTAACAGTTCAAGTTTACACCTCAAATTCATAATCACCTGCTGAAAGTTCTATACATTCTTGTCCTGGCAATTGCAATGTAGCCGTACAATTATCAGGGATGCTAACGTGATACATATATCCATTTTGTTGTTTTTTCCAGGCACTTGAAACTTTTCCATATACCGAGCCATATTCAAAGGATATATATTCCAATAGGGTGACAGTGTGTGGTTCAATAACAAAATGATTCTCACGTCCATCCAGCTTCACTCCACAAAGACAATCAAACAACCATTGACAGCATGCACCTTTTGAGTAGTGGTTTAGTGATGCGTCAGGGGTCCAATTCTCCCAGACTGTCGTTGCTCCCTGTTTTACCTGCTGTATCCATCCAAATTCTGGATTTGTCAGAGTTTTATAGGCATCGTGACTCTCACCTGCTTCAGACAGCATCTCAAATACGAATGGTGTAGTTAAAAAGCCTGTTCCAATTTTGAAGCCTCGTTCTCGATTCAGTTTTACTATCTTATTTAATAGTTTTGTTCTTGCCTCACCATCAGCTAACCCAAGACCACATGGACGAACGTACTTACACATGCGATTAGTTTCTATTTCTCCATTGCGGACAAAGTAATGGTTATATGCTTCTTTCGTTTTCTTAGCTACATCTTCGTATTCTGTAGAATCTTTTTCCATGTGCTTTGCCATCTCTGCCATCATCTTAGAAGAGTAACTGAGATAAGCTGTTGCCTCCTCAATCGCTGGTAACACCAAGGATGAATTGCCAGGTGCGCAATCATCCGGTTCAGTCCATTCTCCAAAATGACGTCCGCTGGCTACAAGATACTTGTCATATGCGCTATGTTTCGGTCTGATTAACGAGAGCAGATTTCGTTTGCCCATTCGACCACGGAAAAAAATATAGCATCTTTCCATCTGCTCCCAGAACTCCCTCATCAAAGTATCGTCGCCATAACGTTTCCAGTAATAATAAGGGATTGTAATCATAGCATCTCCCCAACCGGCGCTACCTTCCATACTAACCCACTCTATTAAAGCAGAGCCTCCCGGAGCAGATGGATTAATATTATGGACTAACCCATTTTCCTTCTGGCAATCCGCTACATCTCTCAACCACTTACGGAAGAATGCACGTTGATCCATCATATAGTTTCCTGTATTGAAGAAAAGCTGTGCATCTCCTGTCCATCCTGCTCTCTCTCGTGTAGGACAATCCGTAGGCACATCTAAGAAATTCCCTTTGACACTCCAAAACGTATTTTTTACAATCTGATTCAAATCACTATCTGAACTTTCAAATGAGAAAGTCGTTTCCATATCACTGTAGACGGCAATAGCAGTGAAGTTTTCAGCCTTTATCTCATCCGGCCAATCCAGTAGCAAAACATATCGAAATCCCATTACCGAAAAACGAGGTTTATAAATGTGCTCTATTCCGTCACAGACAAAATCAACACTTTGGAAATGACACTTATCATATTCGGACTTCCATGCAATATTAGCTACTGTAAAATTCCCCTCTTGGGTCAGGGTTTCTCCGCAGACCATTCGGCAATGGTCTCCTTTTTCTCCTTTTATGCGAAGTTCTACATATCCTGCTATATTCTGTCCGAAATCCAAAACTGTATGTCCATCCGGACAGTGCAAAATCTTAGGGTTAACAAAACATTCCTTTTCATGAATAGGATTTGAGTTAGAGCAGCAAATACATCCCTTGTAATTAGTCTCTCGTGCATAGTCGTTATAGCTTGTATTATAGTTAAAATCGATACTCTCCCCATTCTTCATGTCGGCAAATCGCACAATGCCATCATTTGACCATTTAAAATCACTATCCGTGCATACTGTCTGTACACTTCCATCTGACATGATAATCTCAAGCTGCGCTAATACCTTTGGTTCATAGCCAAATGGCTTAGGGTTATCAAATACCCCAGTATTACTAGCATAATAACCATCACCCAATTCTATTTCCCATGTATTATCCAATTGGAGTAACTCTGTCACATCATAAACCTGATAATGAACCCGCTTATGAAATGCAGTGGACCCTGGAGTCAGAACCTGATCTCCTACTCGTCTACCATTAATCTTTGTCTCGTAGATACCACATGCGGTTATATATAATCTAGCTCGTTCGATTTTTTCGTTCACATTAAATCTTTTAAAAAAGCAATCCACAGGATAACGTACCTTGCCATTTTTTTCATGATTATAGTTTCCCATAATCCACTTTGCAGACCAGTCTGTGTTATCAAGGAGTCCTAACTCGAAAGAAGCACTCTCACTCCAATCTCCAGTAATATCATCTTGGTCTGTTAATCTTACCTGCCAACGTACATGATCGCGACTTTTAAATCTACGCCCTAGGAGACCCTTCATACTATCTGTATATACTTTTGGCAATTCTTCCCAGGGATTTTCATTTACCGATAAACGGATTTGATATGCCTTCTGTTTTTTTGCATTATTTACTTTCCAAAAAACACGCGGAGATACAATATCTATTCCGCGTGCTTCTTCTAAATACTCTGTTTTTAATTCAACTGCTTTAATCATAGAATCAACACCTTTCTATTTTATTGATTCTATGTTACGTTCTGAATACAACATTTAACATCAATGAGATATTCTTTTATAGTAAAAATCTGAATATCTTTTGATTTATTTATCTGGTATGAAACAATTCAGTATTTCTATCATCTGCTATCTAAGAACTATATACAATATATCAAAATCAAAGTATTCATCACCTATTTTAAACTATGCTGGTGATGTACCTATTTTCTGAAATCCCCCTTTGCCATCTGATCCTATTTTCAAATTTTTATTATTATAGACACTAAAATTAGAAGAAAAGAGAAAAAAATAAAGAGTGCTCCTAGCACAATAACCTGCTTCAATTTTTTTCGATAAATATTATAAGCTTCAATATTTTTAAGATTCTTTTCATATATTCTTAAATTAGTCAATACACCCTTCCATAATATAAGTATTAATATAATTATAATAATTAATATAATCCATAGAATAATACCTAATATCAATTCCATTACGCCCTTCCTCTAGAAATCATTCTTATATTGCTTACAAAAAAGTTGCAAGGAATATGAGATCTGTCATATCCGTTATAGAATAATTCCTTAACCCCAAATACGAAATACAATATATTGGATTTAATATCAAACATGATGAAATTGCAAAAAAACAGTCACAAAGATATTTTTCAGTACAATATTCATATTCATTCCTACTATACAAAGGACAATTCTGTTGAAAAATTTATAAAACCATCTATACATTCCTTTTACAAAGAACATAACTATAGAAATATGCAAATCCTGTACATACATATATAAAACAAAAGATGATTTGTTCAGTTTTTGAACGTGATTGAATATATAACATGTAAAAGTTCATTCAAATGTTACAAATGCATATTCCTTGCTACAAAAGTGGCAAGGAATACGCAAATATATTATTCGTTTTGTCTATTCATTTTTTGATTCTCGATGCAAAAAGCCAATTAAGGCACCTACTCCACCACCTAAAAAAGCCGCAATTTTATAATCCAAATGCAATAGACTACACACTGCTATAATGATAAACATCACGACTAAAAATAAAAGAAAAAAAAATATTTTCTTTATCACTTTTTTATTCATAGTTGGTCTCCCTATTCGTATGCATATCTATATCGTTAATTTCAAATTAGGCAAAGCTTTATTTGTAAAACTTCTTTTAATATTTCCTCCTTTATATACTGCCGCTGCTCCTGTTCCAACGATACCTCCCATAATACCGGCCGCAATACTTGCAGCTGCGCCATTCCATAAAACTAAAAAAGCTGCGACAGCCATTGTAGCAGTTCCTGCCGTACCAAATTCAATAGGTGTAACAAGTGCGGCTCCTAAAGCATCTAATGCAACTTGAATTCCATATCCAGTAACTGCACCTCCAAGAGTAGCTACAATCCCTTTTATCGTGGATGCCTTTATCGTAACTGTAATTGTTCCACCACCTTCTACATAACACATTTCCTCTTTATCCATCAAAGCATAACTTGATGGCATTACTAAAGTTCCGTCATAATTCATATTTAGTTTCTCCTATCATATTTTTTCTATATCAAAACATAAATCCATTGCCTAGGATAATAGATTCATGTTGATACCCCTTACGTATATACTACTGTTTCTTCCTCCTCGTCACTGAATTCGTATTTGCAGGTTTTACTTTCCTCATCATATGTATCAAGTACTCCTTGTTGCATATTCCAAAGTTTACTATATTGTCCTCCCAAAGCAATTAGCTCATCATGATTTCCTTGTTCTACTATTCTCCCTTGATCCATTACTATTATTTTGTCGCAATTTCTTATCGTAGCTAAACGGTGGGCAATAATTAACATAGTTTTATCTTTAAAGTGGTTATAAATCATGTTAAATAAAATATTTTCCGTTGCAAAATCTAAATTACTAGTGCTTTCATCCATAATATAAAACTGATTATCTTTCAAAAACGCTCGCGCCAAGACAATTCTTTGTTTTTCTCCTCCACTAAGACCATTTCCTGCTTCTTCTAGATAGGTATAGTATTGCATTGGCAAATTTTTAATAAACTCATGTGCTCCAGCTTTTTTTGCGGCTTCTTTCACAGCTTCAATACTTGCGCCAGGGGAACTAATCGCAATGTTTTCATATATACTCTTCGAAAAAAGCTCTATGTTTTGTGGAACATATGAAATAGCTTTTCTAAGTGCAATATTATTAAACTCATTGATATTTCTTTCACCAATCCTTATTTCCCCACTCTCAATCTCGTAATACTTTAATAGCAACTTAGCAATGGTAGACTTGCCGCTTCCGCTCGCCCCGACTAATGCTACTTTTTGACCTCTTGGTATATCAAAGCAAACATCATATAACGCTGGTTTACGATTTCCATAACGGAAGGTTACATTTCTAATCTTAATATCTCCATCTATTTTGCTACTTTCGCTTAAATCCCTATGGTTTAATTCATCAGATATTCTCTCCTGTTCTGATGTATAATCCATAATCTCAGACAAGCGCTTCATAGAAATATTCGCTTCCTGTATTTGAAGTTGTAATCCAACAAGATTACTGATTGGATCCATAAAATAACCCGCTAGAGTCATAAAGGCCATATAACTTCCTAGTGATATATTATTGTTTAACACTTCCGTTATTCCTACATACATTAAAACCAGATTTCCCACGCCAGAGATCACACTAGAAATCATTTCCTGTATGTTTGAAAGTACACCTTCCCTATAACTAATTCTCAATGACTTAATGTATTCTTTTTCTATATTTTCAAGAGCAACTTCCTCATTAGCATTTCCCTTTATTGTCTCTATTGAACGTAACCCCTCAATAATTTCTGAATTTAGAACAGACGCTTGTTGCATCTGTTCTTCATTAATTCGTTTGTACGGCTGCATAAAAATAAAAACTAGAATTATACTTACCAGAGTCATGAGGATGATAATAGCAAAAAGATTCGTATTCATTCTGAATAGTATAACCCCTGATAATATAGCCATAGATATATCCATAACTAAAGACAGTGCTATATTTGTAAAAATATCTTTTATAGTAAATGCATCTGAAAATCTTGTTGTAATATCACCTGTTTTTCTAGTTGCAAAAAACTTCATTGGTAAATTATAAATATGCTTAAAATATCCTAGCATTAGTGGAATATCTATCTTTATAGATAAGTAAATCAATATCCACTGTCTCAAAAAACTTAACAAAACTGAAGTCAACGAAATCCCTAAAAATACAGCCAGCATTATATTCAAAACATCTTTTTGCTGATACGGCAATATTTCATCATAGATTACATTATTTAATACAGATGAAACGATTCCTAAAACTGTCACTATGAAGGATGATAACAATGCATAGAAGAATAGTTTTTTCTGTGGTTTCAATAATTGGATATATCTATCAAATATTTTTCCCTTTTTTTCTGTGGGAAAAGAAAAAAAGGGAAAAATATTTGATA
>JAIKXK010000127.1 GCA_024684155.1 Lachnospiraceae bacterium
TTTCTTGCGTATAAAATACAAATGGGGTAAAATATACGTAAGATTTTATAAGGAGGAGATATATATGGGACCATTTATATTTTTAATTATTGTACTTTTAATTATTCTCATTTCCTGCATCCGCATTGTACCTCAGGCACATGCATATGTAGTTGAGAGATTGGGTGCATACAAGGAGACCTGGTCAGTTGGACTTCACTTAAAAGCTCCACTCATTGACCGAGTTGCAAAGAACGTAAACTTAAAGGAACAGGTAATTGATTTTCCACCACAGCCAGTGATTACAAAGGATAATGTTACGATGCAGATTGATACTGTCGTATACTTCCAGATTACAGATCCAAGACTTTATTGCTATGGTGTAGAAAATCCAATTATGGCCATTGAAAATTTAACGGCTACCACACTTCGTAACGTTATTGGTGATTTGGAATTAGATGAAACCTTAACTTCACGTGAAACCATTAATACCAAGATGCGAGCTTCTTTGGATGTGGCTACAGATCCATGGGGTATCAAAATCAACCGTGTGGAATTAAAGAACATCATTCCTCCAGCAGCAATTAAAGATGCTATGGAGAAACAGATGAAGGCAGAGCGTGAACGAAGAGAAGCCATCCTTATTGCAGAAGGTGAAAAGAAATCTACCATTCTTATTGCAGAAGGTAAAAAAGAATCTGCTATTTTGGATGCAGAGGCTGAAAAGCAGGCAGCTATTCTTAGAGCTGAGGCAAAGAAAGAAGCTACCGTTCGTGAGGCAGAAGGTCAGGCAGAAGCCATTCTTAAGGTACAGCAGGCAAATGCGGATGGTCTTAAGATGTTAAAAGAAGCCGGTGCTGATGAAAAGGTTATGCAGTTGAAATCTTTAGAAGCATTTTCGAAGGCTGCTGATGGACAGGCTACAAAGATTATTGTTCCTTCTGACATTGCTGGATTAGCAGGACTTGCTACTTCCATTTCAGAAGTAATTAAAGAAAAATAATCCATTCAACATTCTAAGAAACCGCTTTTGACAAGCGGTTTCTTTTTGTATAGACTTAAGTGAAAAGATTACAAGAGAAAGAAGTGAAAAACATGGACTTAAAAGGAAGAAATTTTTTAAAGCTTTTGGATTATACTCCAGAAGAAATTACTTACTTAATTGATTTAGCAGCTGAATTAAAGGATAAGAAAAAGAAGGGCATTTTACATGATGAGTTAAGAGGAAAAAATATTGCTCTTATTTTTGAAAAAACGTCCACCCGTACCCGTTGTTCTTTTGAGGTAGCTGCATCAGATCTTGGAATGGGTTCAACCTACCTTGATCCTTCAGGTTCTCAGATTGGAAAAAAGGAAAGCATTGCAGATACAGCTCGCGTACTTGGAAGAATGTATGACGGAATTGAGTACCGTGGATTTGGTCAGGAAATTGTAGAAGAATTGGCAAAATATGCAGGAGTTCCTGTTTGGAATGGTCTTACCAATGAGTTCCATCCAACCCAGATGATTGCAGATATGCTTACCATTCGTGAACATTTTGGAACATTAAAGGGACTTAAATTTGTATATATGGGAGATGCCCGTTATAACATGGGAAATTCTTTAATGGTTACCTGTGCAAAACTTGGTCTTCATTTTGTAGCATGTACAAATCCAAAGTATTATCCGGAAGAGGCGCTTGTAAATGAGGCAAAGAAGGTAGCAGAAGAAACAGGTGCTACCATTACCTTGACAGACTCTGTAGAAGAAGCTTGTAAAGATGCCGATGTTATCTACACGGATGTTTGGGTTTCCATGGGTGAACCAGATGAAGTGTGGAAAGAGCGTATTGAAGATTTACTTCCTTATCAGGTAAATGCAAAGGCATTGTCTTTTGCCAAAGATAATGTTAAATTTATGCATTGTCTTCCAGCCTTCCATGATCTGGAAACAAAAATCGGAAAGGAAATTTACGAAAAGTTTGGCTTAAAGGAAATGGAAGTTACAGACGAAGTCTTTGAGGGAGAACACTCCATTGTCTTTGATGAAGCAGAAAATCGTATGCACTCCATTAAGGCCATTATGTACGCAACACTAAAATAATGAACATTACACATATTTATTATGATGAGATTGATTCCACCAACAATGAAATCAAACGTCAAATTGAACATAATATAAAAGAAGGAACGGTAATTTCTGCCGGAACCCAGACAGCAGGTCGCGGTCGAAGTGGACATGATTGGATTTCTCCAAAGAATGTTTCGGTGGCAACAAGTATGGTGCTCTATCCAAAAAGTGTAAAGATGGAACATGTTCCCCGGATGACTCTACTTGCTGCAGTGGCAGTTGCAAAAGCCATTGAAAGCTTGTATGATTTGAAAACCGAGATTAAATGGCCAAATGATATTTTGGTACATAAGAAAAAAATCTGTGGGATTTTAACAGAGATGGAAGCAGAAGCCGGTCAGGTAAAATATGTAGTGGTAGGTATTGGTGTAAATGTTCACAACAGAGAGTTTACACCGGAGCTTTTAGATAAGGCAACCTCCCTGGATTTGGCGTTAGAGGAAGAAGGTAAACATATTCTTACTCACTGTAAGGATGTAACCAAAGAAATCTGGAATTCTTTTGGAGAGATTTATGAATCTTTTTTAGAAACAGAAGATTTAACATCAATTCTTTCGTTTTACAATGATCGTTTGGTAAATAAAAACAGACAGGTTCGCGTTTTAAATCCTTTGGGAGAATACGAAGCAGTTGCAAAAGAAATGCTTCCCACAGGGGAATTATTAGTGGATAAATCTGGTGAGATGATAAAAATAGATTCCGGAGAGGTTTCCGTTCGGGGAATCTACGGATATGTGTAAAAGGAGATAACAGTGTATCAGGAAAACATAGTCCTTTGTGGCTCAAGCAAGTATACAAAGAAATTTTATTTAAACGAAGATTTTAATGGACTTCCAAAACCGGTAAAGGATGAGCTAAAAATTATGTGCGTTCTTTATACGGAAGAAATTGGAGGAACATTAGAGTTACAATTTGATGATGACGGAAATTTATCGTTAGTAACCAATGCAGAAGAGGGAGATCTTTTGTATGATGAAATTGGATCCGTATTAAAAATTAAGCAGTTGCAAAAAGAAAAAGCGGAGCTGTTTGAGCAGTTGGAGAATTATTATAAAATCTTTTTCCTAGGGGAGGACGAATAATGTTACTGACAATTGATGTAGGAAATACAAATATTACTTTAGGTGTTTTTGATGGGGAAACCATGGTTGGAACCTTTCGAATCAATACCAAAATTTCCCGTACTTCTGATGAATATGGGGTAGTCATTGGTGAGTTAATGGAGCTTAACCATATTGAAAGAGAAGGAATTAAGGATGTCATTATTGCCAGCGTTGTGCCAGCTTTGATGCACTCTTTAACTAGTGCCATTATTAAATACTTCAATGTAAAACCAATTATTGTGGAGGCAGGAATTAAAACCGGTATTCGCGTGGTAACAGAAAATCCAAAACAGATTGGTGCAGATCGAATTGTAGATGCAGCTGCAGCATATCATATTTATGGTGGACCTGTGTTAGTGTTGGATTTTGGTACAGCCACAACCTACGATATGGTAGATGAAAGCGGAGCTTTTGTTGCAGGAGTAACGGCCCCTGGAATTCGTATTTCTGCAAAGGCTCTTTGGCAGGATGCTGCAAAACTTCCTGAAATTGAAATAAAAAAACCAAAGAGTATTCTGGCAAAAGAAACTATTTCTTCCATGCAGGCAGGTCTTGTTTACGGACAGATTGGTCAGACGGAATACATTGTTAAGAATATGATAGAAGAAAGTGGATATGAAAATGTAAAAGTTGTTGCTACCGGTGGACTTGGTGGCATGATTGCCAGAGAAACAAGCTGCATTGATATCTACGATCCTGAGCTTACCTTAAAAGGTATGCGCCTTATTTTTGAAAAGCAGGGAGATAAATAATGGAACAAAGTATCAGACCCTTACAAATCGGGAATGTTACCTTAGAGAACAATTTAGTACTCGCTCCAATGGCAGGTGTTACAGACCTGCCTTTTCGTATGTTATGCAAAGAACAGGGAGCCGGTCTTATCTGTATGGAAATGGTGTCTGCAAAGGCACTGCAGTATAACAATAAAAATACCCATGCCCTTTTAGAGGTAAATGAAGGGGAACGTCCTGTTTCACTTCAGTTGTTTGGCTCAGATCCGGACTGTATCGCTGAGCAGGCAAAGCGGATTGAAGAAAGAAACTTTGATATTTTAGATATTAATATGGGATGTCCTGTTCCAAAGGTAGTGAATAATGGAGAAGGTTCAGCTCTCATGAAAAACCCAAAGCTAGTGGGTGAGATTATCGAAAAGACAGCAAAGGCTATAAAAAAACCGGTAACAGTAAAGTTTCGAAAAGGCTTTGATGAGGACCATGTAAATGCTGTGGAGATTGCCCATGTGGCAGAGGAATCCGGAGCTGCTGCAGTGGCTGTTCATGGTCGAACCAGAGAACAATATTATTCCGGAAAAGCAGATTGGGATATTATTGCACAGGTAAAGGATGCAGTAAAAATTCCTGTTATTGGAAATGGGGATCTTTTGGATGCTAAGGATGTCATTGCCATGGGAGAACAAACCGACTGTGACGGATTTATGATTGGACGTGGTGCCCAAGGAAACCCCTGGATTTTCCACCAGATTCTCCACTATTTTGAAACGGGAGAATTAATTGGAAAACCACCTATGAGTAAAATGGTGGAAACTATGCTTCGTCATGCAAAGATGCAGATTGAATTTAAGGGCGAGTACCTTGGTGTTCGAGAGATGCGAAAGCACGCTGCCTGGTACACTGCAGGCTATCGTAATTCTTCCAGACTTCGTGGACGAATTAACGAAGTGGAAACTTATGATGAA
>JAIKXK010000134.1 GCA_024684155.1 Lachnospiraceae bacterium
CTGTCTGTATTTAACAGGACAATAAATTCATCTCCGGCATATCGCACTGCAGTTCCTTTCATACCTATGGTGGTTAAAAGCAGCTCTGCTATTTTTTGAAGGGCCACATCCCCTTCCGAATGACCATAGGTATCATTGATTGCTTTAAACCCATTTAAATCTAACATCATAAGACAATAGTTTTTATCTCTGAACTTAAAACTATCTAAATACTTTCGATTGTAAAGACCTGTCAATGGATCCAGCACAATGTTTCGATTCTGAATGGATAACACCATTAGGGTTAATCCTACCGCTGTTGCAGGCCAAATCAGTGATACTCCATAAAATTTACTCTGAACAAGCAATCCTAAAAATATAGGAGCTACGAGTTCAAAGACTGGAAAACTTTTATAAAATCTTCCACGAACTCGTGAAATAATATAAATTACCAAGGCCATAACTGTAAAAGACATTCCAGCAGCTGTATAGAGGAAAAACATTGGTAATCTTTGATAGCAATTTGCCTCATCTATATAAAAGATAATTGGATGAAAGAAATTAATAATAAGCACCACAGCAAGCACCATATCAATAACTGCTATGATTCGTCTCAATAATTTTGAATTCTTTCCAAAGGTATGTCTTTCCACTAAGAATAAAAAAGTTGGTCCAAATAAAAGGTTGGATAAATACAATAAAAAGTTCCCAGAATATAAAACAAATGGAATGAACTTTCCAGGTTTCCCATCATAATAAAACACAATTGGATCAATGGCACAACAATCTACTAAAATGATCGCCATAAAGTAAAGCATCCTAGACTCTGCTTCCTTTTGCATTCCAAAGGCATTTCCAACCAAGACTCCATACATAAGCATAAGGCCCATACCATTTGCTATAAAAATTTCTAATAAATTCACGCCTGTCATATTACACTTCCCTTAAAAACCGATTTGATTCATTATATCATAAAAACAAGCCTCTCTTATAGAATTCTTCTATAAGAGAGGCTTATCAATTTATTTTACATAAATCAAATTAACGATCAATATCTTTTACATATAGATACAAACTTTGATTTGAACTACTATAATCACTAGCTGGAATCACTTCCATCATAACTCGTTTGTAGCTATCCTTTTCTTTTCTTCTATAGATAATATGAAGATCTGTTTTTCCACTGTTAAAAAACTCTTTCATGTAGGAAAGATTCGTTTTTTTAAGATACTCTTCCATATCCTCTGGATGAACCTGTCCTTTTTTTGCAAAATCAGAAAGCCATGAAGAAATACTCTCAGAAAATCCTTTGTCTTGTGTTTTTTCCATATCATCCATATTCACAATCTGATAAGAATCCTCTGAAATATTTATCTTCATAATCTTTGTATATAATTCACAAAGTGCTTTATGAGCATCCTGATGTCCTCTTCTATCTACACCCTTTGCTCTGTAATAAGCTGACTTTGCTCCATACATTCTCTTATCTGCTATAGCCGCAAGTTCACGAACAGATAGAGTTGGTTTTTCTTCCTTTGTAACAAATCCATAAGCTATGGTTAACTTATCAACAAGCTTGCCTGACCAGGAAGCTACCGTTTCATCAAAGTCCTGTAACACATCTTTTAGCTTCTTGCTATCACAGAATAAAATCGCAATAAACTCATCTCCACCTGTTCGATAGAGATTTCCATAAGGACCAAAGCAGCGCTTCATACACTGACTTGCACCAATTAAAAGTTCATCTCCTGCCCCATGACCTAGAGTATCGTTTACCACCTTTAAACCATTTACATCTAAAGACATGGATACAAAATAATCCTTCGCTGGAAAATCATTTTGTTCATAAATATCTTCTTCGTAGGCACGTCGATTGTAAAGACCTGTAAGCTCATCGGTACGGGACTTATAAATAAGCTGTTCTTCTTCCTTCTTTTTCTCATCAATACTTTGAGTTGTAAGAATAACCTTTGTTGGTTTTCCATCTAAATCTTTTTCTAAGGTAATAAAGGTTGCCAAAAACCAGCCGATTCGATTACTTACAAACTGTGCGGTAATAAATCTTTTGTTTTTCATTCGTTCAGCAACTGTAGTTAAATCAGTAAACTCCAATGCCCGCTCTCTATATTCATCCGTCATAAGACTAGAAATTGCTTGAGTTACTTTTTCAGCAGCTCCCTTATCATGATTTACAATATCCTTAAATTTTTCTTCCGCACTGAATTCTATAATAGTATCTTCCTCTAAATCCATGACGTGCATACTATTATAAACCCCTGCAAGCATCTCTAAGGTCTTGTTGTAATCATTCTTTTCTTCAAGCGCATCCTGAAGCATTCGAACCTTTTCCAAATCTCCACGAACCGCATCATCCACATCATAGTGATACCCACCGAGTAAGTATCCGCCAGTAATTTTTTCTGCAGTTCCTCCACAACGAACAAATCGCTCTCCTTTTGTAGGATGTACCCAAAGATAGGTATTTTCATCAAAATACCCCCTCTTCATTTTATCCACGCTTTCCAGAACAGAAGCCACTGCCTTTGGTGTAATATTTTCAAACCAGTCATTATAAAATTCTTCTGGCGTTCTTTCGATTCCTGAAGCCCCGAGAAGTTCTTTCATAGTTTCATTTGCATACATTCGTGGTTCTTTTCCATCCACTAATTCGATTCGCCATACCCCCATATTGGCTGAGGCGATAATATCCCGAATGGCCGAAATCTCCTTAAAGGCCCTTTGATTTTCTTCATTGTATACCCGGTTTTCTTCTTCGAGTTTTTCATTTTCTTTCGCAATCTCTCTACGTCTTTTTACACTTTTTGCAAGCATAATTCCTGCATAGGTAGAAAGAATTGCTGTAATAATAAAAATGGTAATGACCGCATTTTTCGTATTCTTATTTAAAATCCCATGGAAAGAATCTTCTGGAATACTAATTACAACCCTCCACTCTGTTCCAGGAACCGTGGCAACGCAGACTCTTCCACCTCCAGTAGGATCATCATAGCAGGCTGCTTCTTCCGTTGCTTTATGAATGGTTTTACTAAGTTCATCTATTTGACTATCTGTAGCCCCAAATTGAGAAACATATTCCTCCAAAGATAAATCATAAATATATTGCGTTGTAAGGGTAGAGCAAATAATCATGTCATTTTCATCCATTAAAAATCCATAGATCGGCTCACCATAAAGTTCATTTTCAAACAGTGGTGCAATTTGAGAAGTTGCAGCAATATATCCTGTTACAACTCCAACAATTTCATCTTCATACATCACCGGTGTGTAAAAGTTTATTAAAGTTTCCTGTGAAGTTTTTGGATGATAATTATTCCAGATGCCTGTATTTCCATGAATACCTTCAATATAGTAAACTCTGTCACTGGCATCGAAGGGTTCCCCAATATTCATTACATTCATACCATCGGCTCTGATATATTCAATTCCGCCAAAAGGTGTATTTTCCACCATAGGCGCAATTACTTCAGAGGGATTTTCTAAGGTTGGAGATGTCATAGACTGAGAGATGGCATCTGAAACAAATTTAATACTGCTTTGGGCATAATCCATATCATCGGATAAGTTTTCAGCCACATATTCTGCCATTTGGTTTGTAACCTGTTCTGCATCCCTTATAATATTTTTCTTTTGGATGTAGGTATAAATTCCAAGCACTATTACTATAAGAAGAATAATAATGATTGGCATCATTATATTAATGGTTTTTAAACTCTCCTCAGTAGCCTTTGTACTCTGCAGGGCTTCGTACTCACTACCCTTCTTTTGACCTTGTTCACTTTTTCCCATATTATTTCTCCAATGCGAGTCACTTTTTACAGTTTATTATACCATTTTTGGTCAGTTAGGGGACGGTTCTTTTGTATTCCATAATTTCCTCCTCCACTTAACATTTATTAACTATACCGAACCGACCGAAGAATGCGGAAGATAGTGCTTGAACCTATTTCCACCCCCGAGAAAACCTTGAGAAATGGAGGATGTAGCGCCGACATCTTATGTTCGAATCTGAGGTGTCACAGCGCGTTGAGGCAAGTGTAGTCGCCTACTACATATGCAAATGGTTGGATAGTGATGAGTAATGGCAACCAGCCTAAGGTTTAAGCCACCTTGCAAAAAACGGAATAGAAAAGCCAGCGTCTGGTACACGCTGGCTTTTCGGTTGTCCATACGGACATATTATTGCTTTTTTGCCTACTCAAAGTATAGCACGCATTTGAAATTTGTCAAATGAACGGCGTTTTAGCATTTTACAAATCATCCACTAACA